>DAOVUO010000097.1 GCA_030632545.1 Bacteroidales bacterium | reverse complement strand
GTTAGCCAATTAATAAATCGTCAAACGTCACGGACGCTACTAGGTGCAAGCACGCTAGCAGGTCTTAGTCTTGTTGTCAATCAAAAACTTTTGCGCCAGCCCAATCGTCAATCGTCAATCAACAATCATCAATCATCAATCGTCAATCAACAATCATCAATCGTCAATCGTCAATCGTCAATCATCAATCATCAATCGTCAATCGTCAATCATCAATCGTCAATCGTCAATCATCAATCATCAATCAAATCCCAAATAAATCTGAGCGATTAATTTTTCAATTTTATTTTAATAAACACAGGGTTATGATCCGTATTTTTAAAATTAAGATGAACGCCATTAAGTTCGAGCTTTTCTATATTGGGCGAAAGCAGATAATAGTCAATTACGGTAGTTAAAGTTTTTTGCGCATCGTAAGGCGCAATAACTCTACGGTTAGTAGGTATGCTACTATCAAATGCCCAAGTCCAATCGGCCATATAATCTACCGGAATGTCCATTCGTTCCTCGTTATCCATAATATTATTTTCGAAATGAGGCACAAATCCAGCGGGAGATTGATTCCAGTCGCCTGCAACTACTATGTAATTTCCTTTTTTGTATTCCTCATCTAGTAATTTTTTAAGATGTTCTAACTGCTGCGTGCGCAATGTTCCGTCATCATAAGCCGAATTATGTGTATTTATAAGCAAAAGCTCTTTTCCGTTGCTCACTTTGTAACGGTTTACCAAAAAACATCTGTCGAGCATAAACAAGCCTTTTGGCCACTCGTAATTGCCCGGAAACGAATATCTAGTAGCGTTTTCGGGAGTAAATTTACTGTATGTTGCAACACCCGAAAAAACCGCACCCATTGGGTTGGTAAACGGTAGAGGGACAAAAAACACATCGTAATTAGTACCAAAAGTTGGAATATAAGTAGGCATTAATTGGGATATTGCCTTATACTGATTTTTGAAATGACTTCGGCGCGACGATTGGTCAATTTCCTGAAACATCCATACATCAATTTCATTATTTTTTTTGATGTATTCGCTCATCTGCCCCAAATTTATTAAACTAATTTCTTCTTTCGGATAAACATTTTCGCCTCCATCGTAGAAAAAGTCCATATCCTCGCTTAATCCGGCATAGCCAATATTCCAAATCATTAAATTAATCTCAGCCGAATCGGCTATTACATCAGGAGTAGTACCTGTGTATATAAGTTCTTGCGGTTCTGGTTTATAATCACTAATTGTTCCATATACTATTAAAAATCCAAAAGCCAATATAACTAGTAATATTAGATAAATTAAAAATTTCAGAAGCTTTTTCATATTAATAAGTTTTATGTTTAGTTATACAGTCCAATAAATATTTGTTGCTCAAATTTGCAAATAGATTTTCAGAAAAAAAATATTTTTCCGTACTTTAACGGAATGAATTTTTGATAAAAATGAAGTGTTACGACTGGCTTTCTTTAATATAAGCTTAATACAGATAATATACTTTTGTTTTTTGTTGAATATTCTTTGGTTTAATTTAATCTAAATTTAGTTCTATGAGAAAGATTTTTTACATTTTAACTATGCTTTTCTTTTTACCAGCGGCAATATTTGCTCAAGAGGAGAAAGCAATTGACGAGAATGCGAAAACAGGATTTAGCTTTGGAGCTCTTCCTGCGATTGCCTTTAATTCTGATTTAGGTTTTCGTTATGGTGCTCTTGCTAATTTTTATTGGTTTGGCGACGGTAGTACTTATCCAGATTATCTACACTCGTGGTATGTCGAATATTCTAAAACAACAAAAGGGAGTAGTCAGGCCATTTTTACTTACGATTCAAAACATTTAATTCCTAAAACAAGAATCACTTCTGATTTAAGATATGTAACAGAACAAGCAATTGATTTTTATGGATTTAATGGGTATGAATCAGTCTTTTTATATGATTCAGTAGCAACTGTAGATGATGTATTGAGTCCTAATCGCATGTATTACAAATATGAGCGTAAGCAATTGCGATTTACAACCGATTTCCAATATCAGTTAGTAGATAAAAAATTAATGGCATTAGTTGGTTTTGGTTATTTTAATACTGAAATTGCTGAAGTAGATGTAGCAGCGTTAAACGATGGCAAAACTGAAGATTTACTTAATGATACTAGTATTTTACGTGATTTTGTTGATTGGAATCTAATTCCACAGGAAGATGCCACTGGAGGCTCTAATTTTTATTTAAAACTAGGTGCTGTTTTTGATACTCGAGATAATGAGCCTAATCCTCAAAAAGGTATGTGGACAGAAGCATTTTTACTTACTGCGCCATCATTTTTAGGAAATGACAAGCCATTTTCTCAATTTGTAATTACACATCGTCAGTACTTTACAATAAAAAAAGATGTCTTTAATTTTGCTGCTAGAGCAATTTATTCTCAAAAGTTAAGTGGGGATATGCCTTTTTATATGATGCCTTTTTATTATTCAACCAAACGAGTTGATGATGCATTTGGTGGCTCTAAAACTTTACGTGGAATAAAGAGAGACCGTGTAATTGGCGATGGCGTTGTAGCAGCAAACTTTGAATTAAGATATAAAGTACTACGTACAAAAATTGGTAGTTCAAACTTTTATATTGCATTAAGTGGATTTGCTGATATGGCTCAGGTTGTTCAAGAAACAGATATTGATTATTTATCTGTTCCTGCTGAATATGAGTATAGATTTGCAGGAGAGGAATCTTTGCATTTAAGTTATGGTGGCGGAGTTCATTTTGCATTAAACGAGAATTTTATAGTAGCGGTAGACTATGGAATGGCTGCAAAACCTGAAGATGGAACTTCTGGAGTATATATTGGATTAAACTGGTTGTTCTAAGACTTTTTACTAAACTGCTATTAATTTTGTTAAAAAAAAATTATAGTATAATGCCGAACCGCTATAATGTAAGCGGTTCGGTTTTTTATTTATTGTACTGCTTGTCTTTCTATTAATTGTTCAAATTTACTTAAAGAGTATTTTCTTTCTGGTGTTTCAAGTAAAAATTCGTTATCATTAAAATTTAAATTAAAATCAGACCATTCTTCCGCTTCAAATTCTTCTTCATCGCTAAATTCTGTTAGCCTTTGCTCAATGCCCCCCAAGCCATGGTCGTCAAAATTACCTCTAATTTCTCCTCCCCAGCCAACTAAGTAATCTTCACTGTCTTCAGTTCCATCATATACGCCTGTAAGTTCACCGTCTGAATTAAAATCTAAAGTAATAATTTCCGACGTACTGTTTTCTTCTAACTCATTGCTTTCAAAACTTACAGAATAACCAATAAAATCTCTGAAACTTAGTTTAAAACCAATACTATCTTTATAATTTTTAAAAGAATATTTTGCTATAAAGCCTAGATAGTCAGTGTGATTGTTTTTATATTTAATTTCAAGCCACTCTAATTTCTCAATTTTTTTATTTGCGATGTTTAAATAACTGCTCTGTTTGTTGTTTAAAACAAAATTCTGATAGGCTTTAATTGTATTTGTTTTCATACAATTTTCCCATATTATTTTTTTCTTTTGATTTGAAATGGAATTTATATATTCCTCAATGCCAGCATATTTTAGTTCAAAAGAGTCGATAGAGCCAATAGTATTGTTTTTAATTACGCTTTTCCACTCAATATTTGCCATAAGTAACATAATTGAATCTTTATGTTCCGTTTCTGGTTTATTGCTTAAAAACTCCTCATAAGCTAATAAATCATCCTCATTTTTAAGCTCTTTCCACGATTTTGTATTGCATGAAAGTAGGACTACTACAATAAATAGCGTTGCTAGTGTTAGTTTTTTCATTTTAGTAAGTTGTTTGATAATTAGATGCTGTTTACGAATAAATTAATAAATTGTTACGAAATTTGTTTCAAAAAATAACGAATAATTAATTAAAATCCTAGTGTTTCTTTTTTATTTTTAATAAAACTCACTATATTTGTTTCGTGAAAACACGAAACATGCAAATTGATTCAGAAAAAGTAATAAGCAATGAGCAAGAGAAGTTGGCGAGGTACGCCAAAGCTATGTCTCATCCTATTAGAGTGTATATTCTTAATTTTCTGGCAAGTAAAGCATGCTGTTTTAGTGGTGATTTAGATAAAATACTACCAATAGCACGTTCTACACTTTCTCAGCATTTAAAAGAGTTGAAAAATGCTGGCTTAATACAAGGAAATATTGAATATCCTAAAATTAGGTATTGTTTAAATACCGATAACTGGAATGAAGCAAAGCAATTGTTTGTAAAGCTATTTGGTGAGTAAAAAATTTTGAGTATTTGTTTCGTTGTTTTGCGAAATGCGAAATTATTGTATATAAATAAAGTAGATATGGAAGTGAAAATTTTAGGTACAGGATGTAAAAATTGTAAAACTTTAGAAGCTAGAGTTAGACGAGTCGTGGAAACTAATGCAATTGAGGCTAATATTATCAAGATTGAGGATATTGCTGAAATTATGGAATATAATATAATGGCAACCCCAGGGCTCTTGGTTGATGAAAAAATTGTGAGTAAAGGGCGTGTTCCTTCTGAAAAAGAAATACTTGAATTTTTATCGAATTAAATAATTACAAAATGAAAAAAACTGCATTATTAATCCCACTAATTCTTATTTCATTAAGTATTTCTGCTTGTTCAAACAATCAAGCAAATGAAAATAATTCGACTACAATTACTAATGCAAATCAAGTAGTTGAGGTTTATTATTTTCATTACAGCAGAAGATGTCATACTTGTGTAACTGTTCAGGAACAGACCGAAAAGGCTTTATTGGAATTATATCCCGAAAAAATGGAATCGGGTAAAATTGTATTTATTGAAGTAAATTTAGATGAGAAAGTAGGAGAGGAGCTTGCCAAAAAGAAGCAGGTTTCAGGTCAAACATTATTAATTTTAAAAGGTGAGCAAAGAGCAAATCTTACAACAGATGCATTTATGTACGCAACTACTAACCCCGATAAATTAAAGTCAAAAATTAAATCAGTTGTAGACGAATTGCTTTAAATAGCGTATTTATGGAGTTTTTACAATCATTATTTGAAAATACGCAATTACATGTGCTATCTGCCTTTTTGCTGGGTTTAATGACAGCTATTAGTCCGTGCCCTTTGGCAACCAATATTACTGCAATTGCCTATATAGGAAAGGACATTGAAAACCGAAAGAAGGTTTTTATAAATGGTTTAATTTATACACTTGGAAGAGCAATTACTTACACAGCAATTGGTTTAGTTTTTTATTTTGGAGCTAGTCAGTTTGAGATTTCGGGCTTTGTGCAAAAATGGGGCGAAAAACTGCTTGGTCCAATACTGATTATAGTTGGGATATTTATGTTGGATTTTATAAACATAAAATTTCCTGGCATAGGTAAATTGAGCGAAAAGGTACAAGAAAAGAGCTATTCGAGTTTTTGGGGCGTACTTTTACTCGGAATTGTTTTTGCGCTTGCTTTTTGCCCGTATAGTGGTGTCCTTTATTTTGGTATGCTTATTCCAATGACAATTTCGAGTGCTACTGGATTGTTTCTACCCTTAATTTTTGCTATTGCAACTGGCTTACCCGTTATTATTTTTGCTTGGATAATTGCATTTACAATAGGCGGAGTAGGAGGGATGTACAATAAAATTAAAGTTTTTGAAATTTGGTTTCGGCGTGTTGTAGCCATAGTATTTATTACAGTTGGAGTATATTATTTAAGTTTTTTATTTTGATGTTTTACATTTTAACAATTAAGAGAATGAATAGAATTAGTTTAGTCTTTTTGGCAATTAGCTTACTATTTTCGTCATGTGCATCGGCACAAGAATTAAGTCTGGAAAATTATCTGTTGAACTACGATTATGAGTCGCGAACCGACATGAAAATTAAGAGCAAGGAGCTTGTTCGTTTGTTGAACGACAATAAAGCTCAGTTGATTGACATTAGGTTTGAAGAGGAATACAAATCGTGGAATATGCCGATTGCAATTAGTATTCCTTTACCCGATTTACCTAATAATTTGAGCAAACTCGACAAAAAGAAGATAATTGTAACTGCCTGTCCGCATAAAGATAGAGCAATAATAGCTATGACATATTTGAAAACTCAAGGTTATCAGGTTAAATATCTTACCGATGGTTTAATTGGATTAGCCGAATATTTGCGTGGAAATAATGCCTATAATTTTATAAATCAATGAGTACTCTGAACAAAACAATAGTTTCTAAAATTGTTGTATTACTGTTTTTTGTTGCTTTTGTAGTTTTGTATTTTCAGCGCGATAATTTGCAATGCTTAATTGCTAAATATCAACTACTAAATTCAAATGTTGAGCTAAATTATTCCGATACTTTGGCATTTATGCAAGGCTATAATAATTCACACTCTAACAGAGATTTTGAGCTTAGTTTGATTGAACTTGGTGCGAATGGATGTATTCCGTGTAGGAAAATGGATACAGTGTTGGTCGAAATTAAAGAAATTTACAAGGAAAAGCTTAATATCCAGATTTTTAATATTACAAACGACGATGGAAAAAAAGCAGCTAAGTATTTTGAGCTTAATGCAATTCCAGTTCAAATAATCTTAAATATACAAGGTAAAGAAGTTTTCAGACATATTGGATTTCTCTCAACTGAAGACTTACAAACAAAAATTGACGAGCTTTTGTTTGTAAATGAATCTAAGAAATAAAGAATGACTTCACAAAAAAGACTTAAATTCCTCGACCAATATCTAACTCTCTGGATATTTTTAGCCATGTTTATTGGAGTAGGTGCAGGCTTCTTTTTTCCTTCGTTTGCCAATTTTTGGAATTCAATGAGCAGCGGAACAACCAATATACCAATCGCTATCGGCCTAATTATTATGATGTATCCGCCTTTAGCAAAAGTAAAATACGAAGAACTCACAGACGTATTCCGTAACCGTAAAGTATTGTTATTTTCTCTAGTTCAAAATTGGATAATTGGCCCTGTATTAATGTTTGTTCTTGCAATAACATTTTTAAGTGATTATCCTCATTATATGGTAGGTTTAATTCTTATTGGCTTAGCTCGATGTATTGCTATGGTTATAGTTTGGAATGATTTAGCAAAAGGCGACACGGAATATGCGGCTGGATTAGTAGCTTTTAATAGTATATTTCAAGTACTTTTTTTCTCAATTTATGCCTATTTTTTCATTACAGTTTTGCCAGAGAAATTCGGATTGGCGAGTAGCGAAATTGATATAAGTATGGGACAAATAGCTGAGAGTGTAGCTATATATCTTGGTATTCCTTTTATTGCTGGAATGCTGACTAGATATTTTCTTGTGAAAATAAAGGATAAAAACTGGTATCAGCGTAAATTTATTCCCAAAATTAGTCCATTAACTTTAATTGCCCTTTTGTTTACAATATTAGTAATGTTTTCGTTAAAAGGTGATTATATTGTAATGTTGCCACTCGATGTGCTGCGTATTGCTATTCCCTTAGTGATTTATTTTGTTGTAATGTTTTTTGTGTCCTTTTTCATTAGTATGAAAATGGGTACTGATTACGAAAAAACTGCAACACTTTCGTTTACAGCGGCTAGTAATAATTTTGAATTAGCTATAGCTATGGCAATTGCTGTTTTTGGTATTAATTCGGGCGAAGCTTTTGCTACTGTAATTGGCCCTTTAGTTGAAGTTCCAGTTTTGATTGCTTTAGTGCAAGTATCTTTAAAACTTAAGGCTAAATATTTTAAAAATTATGTTTGATTGGCTACAAAATTTTGCTGATTGGTTTGTTTTCCTAATTCTTGATTTTTCTACTGAGAGTCATTTAGCAAAAGCTTTAAACTTTTTTATTTACGACAGTATTAAAATTCTTATTTTACTGTTTATTGTTATTTTTTTAATGGGAATAATAAACAGTTACTTTCCTGTTGATAGAGTTCGTAATTTCTTATCTCGCAGAAAATTAT
>DAOVUO010000447.1 GCA_030632545.1 Bacteroidales bacterium | reverse complement strand
TATAATTCATATATGCATGAGGAAAAAACGGCTACTCCTGAGGAAAAGGAAAATCTTAAACAACAATTTCTGGATTTTCAGAAACCAGAGGATTAAAATTGTTTATAATATTTGACTAAATTACTTTTCTTTTAAATATAAGGATTACGTAAATGTATAAAGAAGATATAACTAAAGAAGAGTTGGCAGAGCTTGAAAATAAAGCTTTTGAAGGTACAGTGTTTGTAGTAGATACTATTGAACAAGTTGAAGAGGCATGTTTAGTACTTAATAACTCACCCGTTTTAGGTTTTGATACCGAAACAAGACCTAGCTTTAAAAAAGGAAAGCAAAATCATGTTGCACTTCTTCAGCTTTCAAATCAGCAAAAGGCATATATATTTAGATTGCACAAACTTGGTTTGCCAGATTGTTTGGCAGAGCTTTTGGCATCTGAAAAACAGAAAAAAATTGGTGTAGCCATAAGAGATGATATAAAAGCATTACAAAAATTAAAGCCTTTCACTTCTGATGGTTTTGTTGAATTACAGACCTATACAAGCGATTTAGGAATTAAAAGTAATAGTTTAAAAAAATTAGCTGCATTAATTTTAGGCTTTTCGGTATCTAAACGACAGCGTTTATCAAATTGGGAAAGCGACCCTCTTACCGAAGCACAAATAAGATATGCAGCTACCGACGCATGGGTTTGCCATGAGATATATTCAAAACTTCAAGATAATTTAAAATATAATCAATAAATGGGGAAGCTAATTATTTTTTCTGCACCATCTGGTTCTGGAAAAACTACTATTGTGAAAAAAATAATGCTGATGATTCCTCAGTTGGCATTTTCAGTTTCTGCAACTACTAGACCTATTCGTGGTACAGAACAAAACAATGTTGATTATTATTTTTTAAGTGTTGACGAATTTAGGGAGTGTATTAATAAAAGTGAATTTGCCGAATGGGAAGAGGTTTATGAAAATCGCTTTTATGGAACTTTAAAAAAGGAAATTGAGAGGCTTTGGGCAAAAGGGAAACATGTAGTTTTTGATGTGGATGTTAAAGGCGGTATGAATTTAAAAAAGCTGTACAAGGAACAAGCGTTAGCAATTTTTGTCAAAGCTCCTTCTATTGATGTATTGCGAGAAAGATTAAATGCGAGAAATACTGATACTGAAGAGGATATTGAAAATCGAGTTGAAAAAGCAGCTTATGAAATGGCCTTTTCTGATGAATTTGATGTTGTTGTAGTAAATAACAATTTAGATGAGGCTGTAGAAAAAACTTATGATTTAGTGTCTGATTTTGTAATGTAAAGCATATTCTCTTTTAGTCGTTTTTAATAAAATTTAATCACATGAAAATTGGTTTATATTTTGGGTCATTTAATCCAGTTCATATTGGGCACATGGCATTGGCAAATTATATGGTAGAGTATAGTGATATTGAAAAATTATGGTTCGTTCTTAGTCCACATAACCCATTTAAAAGGCGTAGCTCTTTGTTGGACGAATATCAGCGTTATCAATTATTAAATTTAGCTACAAACGATGATAGCCGTTTCGAAGTATCAAATATTGAGTTTAAATTACCAAAGCCGTCTATGACAATTGATACGCTTACATACTTGGTTGAAAAGTATCCTCAGCATGAGTTTGTACTTATTATTGGTGCTGATAATGCAGAAGGGCTTAAAAAGTGGAAAAATGCTGAACTATTATTAAGTAAATATAGCTTTTTGATTTATCCAAGAGAGGGAATTGTTTTGGATAATATTGATATTCCCAATTATCAAATAGTTGATGCACCTCAGATTAACATTTCATCAAGTTTTATACGTCAAGCAATTAAGAATAAGCATGATGTACGTTTTTTTATGCCTGAATCTTCCTATCAATATTTGAAAGAAATGCATTTTTACGAAAAGTAGCTTTATAGGAAAACATTAGAAATAAAAAAAGCTGAGCAGATGCTCAGCTTTTTTTATTTCTAATATTCTATTATTGTAGAATAGCTTTGAATGCTGCATTCTGTAGGAATTTATAAAATTCCATGTCGTTTAATGCATAAGCTTTCCATTTTTCATCTTTGCTTATTGCTGTACGTAAAGAGTTTATAACTACGTCAATCTCGTTCTGACGAGAGGCAATAACAGCTTTCATATAATAAACTGCTGCATCTTTTTTCTCTTTTTCTACTTCATTAATGGTAGTCATTGCACCATTATTGTCGTTATTAAGTAATTGAGCTAAAGCTCCGTTAAAGGAATAAGTTGCGCCAAAATTGTTAGCAGCTGTAGAATAATCAGCACGTTTAATATTTAATACGCCTAAATTATACTTTAATTCTGGTGAATTTTCACCTGCTTCAAGAGCTTTTGAAAAATACTCATAAGCTTCGTCTTCGTTACCTTGAGTTAAAGATAATACACCAAGATTATTCAAAATAGCACCATTTTCACTATTTAATTCGTCAGCTTTTTCGTAAGCTATTTTAGCTTCTTCTAAATTACCCGCAGTCATATATTCATTACCTAAATTACTGAAACCTTTCCAATCATTTGGATAAGAAGTTGTATAGGCTTTCATGAAATTAACTTTATCTTCGGGAGTTGCTGCATAAGTTCCAGCAAAAAATAATTCTTTCTGAGTAAGCATACCAGGCTCATTTTTAGCCATTTCGTAAACTTCTTCAGGAGTAAGTGCTTTTGACTCAAATTTAACGTTCATTTTAGAACGACGTAATTGAGGAAGAACATCTGTTTTAAGACTAGTATATGCTTCAGAAATGTTTTTAATTTCTTTTTCACGTACTTCAGGGTCAGAATGCATAGAAAGAACACGCTTAATAAGATCTTTATCTCTTAACTGTGATTTTTCAAGTTCTATTTTAAAACCGTCCCAGTCTTCTGCTGTTGTTGTTGAGTTTATAAGGTCTTTATAGTCTTTATATTTTAACCTTTTAAATTTATTTTGTAGGTATTTTTCAGCTACGCTACCACGATTTTCTGAAAGGCTTGTGTTTAGTTTTAAT
>DAOVUO010000477.1 GCA_030632545.1 Bacteroidales bacterium | reverse complement strand
GATTATATTGATAGTACACTCATTGACAAACGCTATCAAATTGGATTCAAAATTCAAAATTCAAACACAATTAAGGGAACATACGATTATGGCTGGGCAATTGATAACTTTTTAGTTCAGGAAATTCCTTATGGATATTTGGAAGGTTATGTTTATTCAAAATCGGGGAATCCTATTTATAATGCGGAAATATCAATAGCTGAACTAAATCTAAAATTTTATACTGATACAACAGGTTTTTTTGAGAGCAAAAACACATTATATCACAATAATACTTTTAACACTGAGATACAAGCTTATACATATACAATTGATAATATTTCGGCAAATAATATAAGTATTACAGCATTCGACACCCTAAGAATTAATGTCTATTTAGAGCATGATTTACCAGCACCAAATAGCTTAAAATTAGCGCATACAGTTGATAACAACGTGCATTTAAGTTGGCATGTACCAGTTTCTGTTGGAGTGATAGAAAGCAATATAGAGGCATTTTACGATTATTACAAAATACTAAATCCTCAAGCAATCAAATACACTTATGAAGAGCAACTTCCAATAAGAATTCGCAATATTGTTTTAAATGCAGCCCCAGCACAATTAATTGGTTTAACAGGTTTTAAAATAGTTGGTACTGATGAATCAGGAATGCCCGATTTAGCAAATATTTACTATGAAAGTCCTGTTCAATATTTTGGCGAATTCCAACTAGGAACAAATTCAGCATTATATCCAGAGCTACAATCATCGTGGTATGTAACTGAAGTAGATGCAATTATGGATACACCTGCATTCTTTATTGTTTTTGATGATGCATCAAGAACAATTGACTTTGCTGTTGATAATGCAACAAATGCAGGAAAAGTATTTCAATATACATCAGGACAATGGGAAACAAGTAATTTTGCTTTTAAAACTGGTGTAAGATATGATATTGGTGTAAATTTTACTGGATTATATGATATTTACAAAAGCACTAACAATCAAAATTTTGAGAAAATTGAATCATTCTACAATTCGACTCAATATACTGATTCTAACACAACACTAAGCATACCTGCAAGTTATAAAATTAAGGCGATGTATGATGCTGGATATTCAGATTTTTCGGAGCAAGTTGAATACGATTTAACAGAATTCCCTTGGATAAATGACAGTTTACCACATATCATCTCTAAAATTGAAAATGACATTAATGTGTTTAGCGAAACATTAAATATACATAATATCGGACAGCACCAATTTGATTATTCAGTAGAGTATTTCCCAGGTTTTATTCCTAATAAAACCGACCAAGCAACAAATCCAAATTTACAAGATAATATACATTGGGCAAAAATCAGCACGTTTTCCGAAGCTCCTCAATTGGGAGAAACTGCTTGGCTCGATTTATTTATAGAAAACAACAATCAGGATATTGATGCAGATTGGATTCAAAAAATAATAATTCATTTTCCATCAGGAATTATTGTTGATAGTAGCTCAAATTTTGTACAATTAGGCTACGAACAATATCTTTATACAAATCAAGCAATTGGAAATGGAATAACTGTACAATGGAGCGATCCAGATATTTCTGGACGAGGCGAAATTCTCAGTAATCAAATTGCACTTAGTCAAGTAAAAATCACTAATCAGCTAGGCGATTTAAATGAATTATATGTTTTGTACGAAATTTATGGCGATAATAACAAAATTGTTGCTGATAGTTTTCCGCTATTTGAAATTCCGTTTATTATCGACTTACAGGCTGAAAACACTTTTGTAAATCAACAAGATTCTGATTTCATACAATATGCAATTAATATAAACAGCCATCGTTCGGGATATTATCCTGGCTATTTGCAAATTAATTCCAATGCTGTAAACGAGGCTCAAACTTTTGTTCCGTTTGATATTTCTATTGAAAGAGGAAAATATTCGCTAAATGGTGTAATTACAAACATACAGCTTCCCGAACTAAAAATTGCAAACGAAAAACTTAGATTAACAGATACTTTAAATAGTAGTTTTTATTTAGAATTAAATTCTGATAATTCAGGATATTTCAATTTTGAGAGCGTTCCACAAGGTGATTATTTCTTAAAAATGAAAAATCCTGATTATGAAACTTATAATAAAGTAATTAATATAAATCAAAATCTAGTTCAAAATATTTCAGTAAAACCTTTGCTTGTCAAATCTGACAGTATTAGCACAACCGACAGTATCTACAAAGTAAAACTCGACTGGAACAAATTGAGTTTATTTGACAGAATGGAAGGCTTTGAAAATGATAATGTAAGAAATACATGGGAAAGCTATGATATTGATAACGACGGTAAAACATATATCTATTCATCAAATAAATTTGAGGGTGAAAGCTCTGCCTATGTTAAATACAACAAAGACGGAAATGATGATTGGCTTATAAGTTTAGCTCTGCAAACAACCGATTTATCAGTTTTATCTTTAGCTACAAAAATTATAAATACTGGAATATTAAGTTCCGCAGAATTAAATATAAAAATATCAACTGTTGATAATTCTTTAAGCAATTTCACTACAACATTATTAAATCATCAATTCACGGAATCTGACAATTGGGAGAACTTAAATATTTCGTTACAAGATTACGCAAGTTTTGATACTATTTGGATAGCATTCCAATATATATCAATAGGAACAAATAATTTATTTATTGATGATATTAAAATAAGCGAACTAAAAGAAATTCCAGAAAAATTTTCAAGCATAAAATTTCTGGATTATAAGATATTTCGTTCAAGCGATAATAATTCGTTCATAGAAATTGGAGAAAATACTAG
>DAOVUO010000038.1 GCA_030632545.1 Bacteroidales bacterium | reverse complement strand
AGAACATCTGTTTTAAGACTAGTATATGCTTCAGAAATATTTTTAATTTCTTTTTCACGTACTTCAGGGTCAGAATGCATAGAAAGAACACGCTTAATAAGATCTTTATCTCTTAACTGTGATTTTTCAAGTTCTATTTTAAAACCGTCCCAGTCTTCTGCTGTTGTTGTTGAGTTTATTAAATCTTTATAGTCTTTGTATTTTAATCTTCTAAATTTATTTTGTAGGTATTTTTCAGCTACGCTACCACGATTTTCTGAAAGGCTTGTGTTTAGTTTTAATGGACCTTCAGGTGAGGCATAACTTGAAATTTCAACACTTCTTAATACTAATGAGGTGTCTTTTGTAGCATCCTTAAGTTTTTGTAATAATGCAACAACATCCTCTCCTTTTAATTCTGAAGAACGCATGTTTGATTGCTGTAATGCATAGTGAACATCAGCATAATACGTTCTAAAAGTACTATTGTCTAAAGTAATGTCTTGTCCGATTGTTTTTCCTAAAACATCGCCTTCATTATCAACAAGTAGACCTTCTTTTACTAACAAAGGTGTTGCAATAACGCCATTAGCTATTTTTCCAGCAGGAAGATCAATTGATTTGTCACCTGAAGAAGCTTTTACATAAATATCTAATGTAGACATTCTCATTCCATCATCAAAAGCAACAGTATCGTTGTAAGTGAAACTTCCACCATTTTCATTACTAATTACTTTATTGTTATCAGTTACCGACTCACCTTGTAATGTAAATGGTTTTAATTCTTTTTGTCCATCATTCCATTTAATAACTGGACGAGTAACTAAAACGGCTTTTTTATCAAAATATTTAGCTGGAAAATTAACCGTTATTTGTACGGGTACTTTTCCTGCGTGCATTTCAAGAACCTGAGGTGTTACATTCCAGGTAACCGGGGATGGCTGTTCTGCCATTTTTTCTAATCCGCCACAACTATATAAGAAAGTTGTTGCAATTGCTAGCGTTAAAATTAAAGTAGATTTTACTAGTTTCATAATTTTACTGAATTATTTAATGTACTTACTCCTAAATGAGCTATTTAATTTGCAAATTTAAAAATGTTTTTACTTATTTGAAAGTTTGATGCTTAAAATGTGTTGTTAAATTACATTTTAACATTTTTATTCTGCGAAAATACTCGATTTATGCCAATTTTAAAATCTTTTTCGAAAATAGTTTTTTCAAGCCAGTTCATATCTTCTGTATTCTCAACAAAATCTAGCTTGTTAGTGTCAACAATCACAAACTTAGTGCCTTCTTGTGTTTTGAAAAAATCAAAATAGTTTTTTTGTATTTTATTCAGATAATCCTCTGTTATGTTTTTTTCGTATTCTCGTCCTCTTTTGGCAATATTCTGAATTAATTTTTTGGGGTGAGAGTAGAGATAAATGTATAAATCTGGCTTTGGAAGGCTGGGATAGAGCATGTTGAATATCTTTCGATATAGTTTGTATTCTTCTTCTTTAAGTGTTGTTTGCGCAAATATAAGCGATTTCATTAAGTGGTAATCTGCTATAGTAAACTGCTTAAATAAATCTAAATTAATTAAACTATTATTAAATTGATGAAAGCGATCTACCATAAAAGATAGTTCTAATTGAAATGAATATTTTTCTGGCTCTTTGTAAAATTTTGGAAGAAATGGATTGTCTGCAAATTGTTCTAAAATTAATCTACCATTATATCTTTCTGCTAATAGATTCGCTAATGTCGTTTTTCCAGCTCCAATATTGCCTTCTATGACTATAAATTTGTAATTCATGTTATACAAACCATTTTAATTTTTGAAAAATAATTTCTTGTATAATCTTGTGCAAATAAATAATCCTTAACTAATTTTAGAATTTAATTTTGGATTATAGCACTATTTATTAAAAAAGAAATGGATTGCCAAAAGTAGCAATCCATTTTAAATATTTCGATTATTTTTTTAATATTTTGGTGTAACACCCATATTTATGAATGCAAAAGACCAAGTATCAGCAATTTCTTGAATTTGCTTCTCAGTTGGTTTTCCTGCACCATGGCCAGCCATAGTTTCAATTCTAATCATCACAGGATTTTCCCCTTCGTATTTTTCTTGTAATGTGGCTATATATTTAAATGAGTGAGCAGGAACAACCCTATCGTCGTGATCGCCTGTTGTTACTAGTATTGCAGGATATTCTATGTGGTTTTTTACGTTATGAACGGGAGAGTATTTGTATAAATTTTCGAATTGAACTGAGTCTGCACTTGTGCCATAATCTGAAGCCCAAGCCCAACCTATTGTAAATTTGTGATAACGAAGCATATCCATTACACCTACAGCTGGTAATCCTACAGCAAATAATTCTGGACGTTGGTTTGCAACCGCACCAATTAATAAACCACCATTGGAACCGCCATTTATAGTTAATTTTGATGAATTGGTATATTTTTCTAAAATTAAGTATTCTGCTGCTGCAATAAAATCATCAAATACATTTTGTTTTTGAAGCAAAGTTCCTGCTTTGTGCCATTTTTCGCCATATTCGCCACCACCTCTAATGTTTGGTTGTGCGTAAACATAGCCATTTTCTAACCAAATTATTCTTTTTAAGCTGAAAGATGGAGTTAAACTGATATTGAATCCACCATAAGCATAAAGCAAAGTTGGTAGCTCACCATTTAGCTCCACGCCTTTCTTTAATGTAATAAACATTGGGATTTCTGTTCCATCTCTACTTGGATAGAAAATCTGTTTTGTCTCATAATCATCTGGGTTAAAATCTAATGTGGGCTGTTTGTAAACTTCGTTAGTTCCGTCCTCTAAAGAATATTTAAAAATGGTAGTTGGTCTTGTAAACGAAGTGAATGCGTAAAAAATGAAACTATCTGTTTTGTTAGATCTGATTTGTGAAACACTTCCAATACCAGGGAGTTCAATTTTTTTATCAAATTGACCATCATAATTGTATAATTCAAGTATACTATGTGCATCGTGCATATATTCAGCAATAATTTTACCTTGAACTAAATCTGCACCAGTTAAAACATCTTTTTTTTGTGCTAAAACATCTGTGAAAGCTGAAGTTTCAAATTTTGTATCTTCTAAAGTAACAAGCTTGTATTTAGGAGCACCAAAATTAGTTAAAATATAGAATTTCCCATCAATATGGTCAACAACCGAAAAATCGGATTTAAACTCATTGTCTAATTTTACAAATTCAGCGTTTTCTACAGTCAAGTTTTTTATTAACAGGTTGTTCCCTGATGTTGATTCAGCTTCGTATAAAATTAAAAACTGCTTATCGTTTGTTACTTGAGGTGAATAAAAACGTTGTTGATTATCAGTATTTTCGAATACTAATTCATCTTCGCTTTGAGCCGTATTTAATTTGTGATAATAAATTTTTTGTGAGGTGTTTTTTGAGCTTAAAGCACTTCCTGTTGGCTTTTCGTATCTGCCATAGAAAAATCCATCTTTATACCAAGCCATACTTGAAAATTTAATCCACTTAAGATGGTCGTTTAAGTCTTGACCTGTTTCAATGTCTTTTACGAAAATTTCATTCCAATCAGAGCCACCAATTGATATCGAATAGGCAATAT
Organism: Bacteroidales bacterium; assembly: GCA_030632545.1. Taxonomy (GTDB): domain Bacteria; phylum Bacteroidota; class Bacteroidia; order Bacteroidales; family DYOH01; genus DYOH01. Next base: position 8,098 of record DAOVUO010000038.1, on the reverse strand, counting down.
ATTTTCCGTCATCTGAAACACTTGTTCCGCTTAATGCTGTTGTTCCTGTTTCGGATAATTTGTTTGGGTCAATTAACACAATAGCTGAATCTTCGAGGCTATTTTGATAGTATAAAACGGATTGATTTTGTAATCCATCATTTTTTGTGTAAAAATATCGACCAGCTTTTTTGAATGGAGCTGAAAATTTTTCGTAATTCCATAGAGTTTTTAATCTGTCAGCTATTTTATCTCTAAATGGAATTTGTGCTAAAAAATTGTTGGTTACTTTATTTTGTTCATCAACCCAAGTTTTAGTTTCTCCAGACATATCGTCTTCTAACCAACGGTACGGGTCTTCTACTGTTGTGCCAAAATAAACATCGGCAGTGTCAACTTTTTTTGTTTCGGGATACATGTACGATTGTTTTTTTGCCACAGGCTTACAAGCTGCAAAAAATGTTACTGCAATTAAAAAGTAAAATAGTTTTTTCATTTGTATGTGTTTTTTGTTTACTGATTATTTTTTCAGTAAGATTTTAAATATTTAAAGTCGTTTTTCTTAAGTGTTTTTCAGAGTATTTGCTAATTACTCAAATTCACAAAAACATGTAGTTTTTTGTGTAAAAGCCTCATTAATCATTAATATTTAACCTTTAGGTTAGAGCATCTTCGAGCATAAAATTATAGAATTCTTTTAAACTATAGCCTGCTTTTCTAATTTGTTTTGGAACAATACTTTCTTTACTCATTCCAGGAACAGTATTAATTTCCAAAAAGTAAATTTCGTTGCCAGTCCATATAAAATCTACTCGTGCAACACCTTTGCTATTAAGTAAGAGGTAGACTTTTTTTGCTAAATTTTGAATTTCTTTTGTAATTTCAGATGGGATATTTGCGGGTGTAATTTCCTCCGACATGTTTGGAGTATATTTAGCTTCGTAATCGAAAAAAACATTTTTGCTAATTACTTCGGTAACTGGTAGAAGAAAATCCTTGTTTTTACTTATAAAAACTCCAGCAGTTAGCTCTCTCCCTTTGATAAAACTTTCAATTAGTATTTCTGAACTTTCTGTAAATGCTTTTTTTATTGCTTCATCAAGTTCATCTATTTTATTTACTTTTGATATTCCAAAACTAGAACCAGCATTGCTTGGCTTTACAAAAATTGGAAGTGCTAATTTATCAATAATTTCTTGATTTGTGATTGTATAATCAGTTTTTAAAACAAGTGAATCGGCAATTTTAATTCCTTGAGCTTTTAAAAAATTATTGCAGAAAAATTTATCAAAACTAAGTGCTAACGATAGTGTGCTTCCTGTAGTAAACGGTATTTCAAGCATTTCAAAGTAGGCTTGCAGTCGTCCGTCTTCTCCTGGTGTTCCATGAATTCCCATAAAAACTGCATCAAACTTAGTTTTTTGGTTATTTAAACTAAAACTAAAATCATTTTTATTTATAGGAATTCCACAGGCTATATTGCTATGTACTTCCCACGAATCTCTCATAATTTTAATTATATGAACATTATAAAGGGTTTTATCAATATTATTAGCTATTTCTTCGGCGGAACGAAGTGATATTACGTATTCAGATGAATAGCCACCAGCCACTACGGCAATATTTTTCTTTTCCATATATTTGTAATATTATTCTTTTCTGTATTGGAGGTAATTCCTCCATTTTTCAAGCACAGTTTGCATATCTTCAGGTATTTCGGAGTCAAAAAACATTTTTTCACCTGTAGTTGGATGAATAAAACCCAATGATTTAGCGTGCAATGCTTGTCTGTTTAATATTGAAAAACAATTTTGCACAAATTGTTTGTATTTGGTAAAAGTTGTTCCTTTTAAAATTTCATCACCGCCATAATCTGCATCACTAAACAAAGGATGTTTAATGTGTTTCATGTGTGCTCTAATTTGATGAGTTCTGCCAGTTTCAAGTTTTAATTCGAGTAAGCTTAAATAATCAAAATATTCAATTACTTTATAATGAGTTATAGCGTGTTTTCCTGTTTCTCCATCAGGAAAAACATGCATTACTTTTCTGTTTTTTGGATTTCGGCCAATATGTCCTGTTATTGTTCCTTCTTTTTCATCAAAGCTTCCCCATACTAGCGCAATATATTTACGTTCAATTGAGTGGTCAAAAAATTGTTTGGCCAGCCTATTCATCGAAAGTTCATTTTTTGCAATAACCAGTAATCCCGATGTATCTTTATCAATACGATGCACCAAACCAGGGCGCAAGTCGCCTTCTTTAAATAAAGGTAAATCCTGTAAATGATAAGCAAGTGCATTTACTAAAGTTCCCGATGAGTGTCCAAAACTAGGATGAACAACCATGCCTGGTTTTTTATTTACAATGAGCAAATCATTGTCCTCATACGTTATATCTAAAGTTATATTCTCAGGAATTAGCTCTACTTCTTTTTTAGGATATTCCATTACAACACTTATATTGTCTAATGGCTTAACTTTGTAATTGGATTTTACGGATTTTTTATTTACAAGAATATTTCCTGCATCCGCTGCTGCTTTTATTTTTGAACGTGAAATATTTACTATTCTGTCACTGAGGAATTTATCAACTCGCATTGCATTTTGTCCCGGATCAGCGATGAAACTATAATGTTCGAATAATTCTTGTTCGTTTTGTGGATTAATATCTTGTTCGGCCATTAATGTTGGATGATTAATTTTTGATTTTCTACTAATTTTTGATTGACAAAGAATTTTAAAATATATAGACCTTCTTGCAAATCATTTATGTTAATTGGTAGCTCATTTGTAGATTTTAACCATATTGTTCTACCGCTTAAATCAATAAGTTGAATGCTTGTAACTTGATTTAGGTTTTGGATATTTAGGTTATTATTTGCAGGATTTGGATATATTATAATTGATTCAGATTCTGTAAGTTTTGTTATTGAGTTTGTTTTGTCTGTAATTACAGGGTGCATCATTACGCTACCTGATAAAGCTGATTTTTGCCAGTTTCCATCAATATTGTAATACGCAAATTCTGCACTATTACGGTTTAAGTCGTAGCCTAAATTAAGCGAGTAGGAATTTGTTTGAATCCAACCTATAAAAACCGTATCCTGAACAGCAATTGTTGTATCAATATTGTAACGAATAAAATTATTCAACTCGTTTGAAAATTGTGGTCTTACACCTTCTTTTGTGTATAAAATTTCATTTGGTTGACCATTTTTGCAATTCCAAACAGTAAGATAAAAAGGTTTGCTGTATGTTTCGTTTAAAGGTCGATTGAAATAAATATCAATTGCATTTAAAAAACCATTACTATAGCTTATATATTGATAGGCAAACATTGCATTTCTTGAACCCTCACCTATAATTCCGTAGGACGCTTCACTGGAGCCGTCGTCATAAGCATAGTAATCCTTAAATATTTGCTTTTGCATAATGTGATTATTCCTTTTTTCGTCGTAATCGTCTGTTTGTAGTTCTGCTTTGATTTCAAAAATGGCAGAATCCAGTCCATTATCTGTGAATTCAAATGGAGTAGAAAATTCATAATTTTCAATAATATTGGCATTTATGTTGATTGCACCAAACTGATTTTTAATAGAAGAATTACCCGACAATAGTTCTGTCCAGCTTATAAGTCGTTCTTTTATTTTTCTTCCAGTAGCATCATTATTTTTAATACTAAAAGAAAAATTTGCTTTTGCTTCTATTTGATTGTCTGTAAAAGGCTTCCAAGGAATTGAACTGTATTTTTCAGTAAATGAATTACTCATGTTTAAAAAGGCAATATCTTGAAATGTATTATCTAAAACGCTTCTATCTTTATCTAAATAAACATAGTCAATATGCCATAAATCTGCGTTTGTAAGTGTGCTATTAGTGCTTACTGAGTTGTATGAACAATAAGCTATAAATCTAAATTTAAAACCTTCCAATAAGTAATCACTTTGATTTATTGGAAGTATTACGTATTGAAAATCGTTTAATTCCTGTCCTTCTGTGTACCAAACTGTTTGCCATTTATCTAAGTCTGGGGCAAAGAATTGTAATAGCAAAGAATCTTCTGTTTCAGGCTGGTTGCCAATCCCTTGGGCTTGAAAGAAAAAACTTAAAAAAACATTTTCAGTATTAGCTACACCTAAATCAATAGATTGAGAACTTAGTATATCCCCTATAAAACTATTATTATAACTTGCAGCTAAGTAAATTTCGCTATTTTCAGAATAAGCATCAAATGTAGCAACACCTTCTGATGGCGGATTTATAGCAAGCGTATTGTTGATATAAACGTTTGAATTTTCCCAAAGTTCTGAATTTACGGCAGCTTCTTGATTTGAAAAATCATCAAAAAATGGAAGTTTGAGCAATTGAGTATTTTTAATTTTTACATAATCAATTGGTGGAGACATATAGCGCAGCTTTTCTTGAGCATTTGAGTAAAATGAGAAAAGCAGTAATAAAGTAATTAATATGTTTCTTTTTAAGTTCATTAGTTTGGTACTATAATTTCTTCGGTAGAGATTGAATCTTCTTGTTCTTCTATTGGTTCTAATTTGGATATTTTGCTACTAATAACTTTAATCTTATCTGTTGTAAGCCAGACGTTTACTGTTGTTCCAAAATCAAGTTTTTGTGTATAATGTATATTTGGCTCTTGTTTCCATACTTGTGCATTGGCACTATCTACAGATGTTCTAATAGTATTGTCGTAATGTATTTTGCCAAGATTTAAATATGCCGAAGTTAGTTTATTATATGTTTCGTCAATAGTTAAGCTATTTAACTCAACTAAATTTGTATAGGGAGATGGGCCGTCGCCAAGTATTAAATTAATTCTTTCTCTTTTAATAATTTTAGAACCAGTTGAAATTATTGCTCCTTTATAAGTTTGTTCAATTATAACGTTCTCATAGCCTTCCTCATAATCGAGCTTACCGATTTTAAGTCCATAATTCTCTAGTTCTGCTTTTGCTTGTTGTAAAGAAATTCCGTGTAAATCTGGCATTTCAGTTTTTTCAGGTGAAAACGCTTTTATTGTAATAAATATTTTACGTTTTTCTTTTACTTTAAAGTTAAATGACGGATTTTGCTCAACTACCGAACCTCTTTCTCCAGGGGCTAAGTATACAGAATCAATAATTTTAAGCTCAATTTTTTTCTCATTGGCGATATCTAGGGCTTCTTTGAGCGAAAGACCTTCAAAATTTGGAACTGAAATAGTTTCGCCGTGATGTGTTATTCCTTTTAGAGCCCATAGTCCTAAAAATACACTCAAAATACCTATAACAATAAGTAATACTATTTGAGTTAAGAAGTTTTTTGACCACAAATATTTTTTTAGCCAACTTAAAATGCCCGATTTTTTTTTCGATTTTTCCATTTTATACTAAATCATTATAAAATATTGTAAATATTTTTTTAGTGTTCTGAAATAATTTATACAGAATAATTTTAATAAATTTTCGCCTATAATGTTGTAGCACTTAATTCTCTTTAATAAATCGAGATTTAAAAAAGATGACACAACACAATGTAACCAAATATTTGTTGTAAAAGTATAAAATTCTTTTTAATCCTTTGTTTTTCTGTCCTTATATCCAATAATATTTCAATTATCAATTCTTGGAAACTTTGCAAAAATGAATTATATTTGATAATTATTCAATTTAGTATATGAAAGTTTTTTTGGGAGGAACTGTAAATGGCTCAAGGTGGAGAGATTACCTAATATCACGATTAGAAGTTGATTATTTTAATCCAGTCGTTAAGGAGTGGACTGAAAAAGAGCGTTTAAATGAGTTACATGAAAGAAAAACATGTGAGTATTTACTTTATGTGTTAACCCCTAAAATGGACGGTTATTATTCAATAGCCGAAGTAACAGATGATTCCTATAAAAGACCTGATAGAACAATATTTTGTTATCTTGAAAAAGATGAGGGTGTTGTGTTTTCTGATGATAGGAAAGATGATTTGCGTAAGCTATCCAGAAAAGTAATTGAAAACGGGGCGGTTTTTTTAAGTTCTTTAGATGATGTTGCTGAATTTCTTAATTCTGCTAATCAAAGGAGTAAAAGCATTAGAAAAGAGAGCGACCAGATGTTTGATATTTTTATATCGTATGGCCGTAGACATTCAGCTGCTTTTGCTCAAAAATTACATGATAGACTAAATAGTAATGGGAAAAAAGTATGGTTTGATAAGAATAATATACCATTAGCTGTTGATTTTCAGGAGCAAATTGATGAAGGAATTGAACGGTCTGATAATTTTATATTTATTATTTCACCTCACTCAGTAAAGTCGGAATATTGTAAGAAAGAAATTGATTTAGCACTGAAACATGGTAAGCGAATTATACCAATTTTGCATATTGAACCTGTGGATTCTTGGTATTTATTAGCACCAGAAATCGCACAGCTAAATTGGATTTATTTTAGAGAAAATGAGGATTTTTCAACACCCTTAGATAATTGGACTCAGATTGATGCTTTTGAACCAGCATATAACGGATTATTGAGTGTGCTTGAAAGTCATAAAGAATATGTTCGTTTTCATACATTGCTGCTGCATAGTGCGCTAGTTTGGAATAAAAAATTTAGAGATACTCATCAACTTTTAGCTGGTAAAGATAGAGTTGATGCAGAAAAGTGGTTAACGACTAAAAATTTTAAAAATGCACAAACGGGTAATTTAAGCCAAGTTCCGTATAAAGCAACCGAATTACAGGCTGAGTATATTGTTGAATCAAAGAAAAATGCAAATAATTTATTAACGGAAGTATTTATTTCTTTTTTTAAAACATCAGATAAGCGTAGAAGTGATATTATTAGACAGTTAAATAAATTCTGTATTTCAACATGGAGTCACGAAAGAGATATTTCTAAAGGTAGTGATTTTCAAAAATCAACAAATTTGGGGCTTATTCGAGCTGATAATTATCTTTACTTTATACGTAAAAAAGAAATTGAGGATAAAAATGTTGTTGCTGAATTGCGATTAGCCAAAAGATTTAATAAACGAATAATTCCAATTCTTTTAGAAAATATTAGCCAAGAAGAGCGTAATAAGTTACCTTGGTTTGTGAAAAATATGTCGTTTATTGATTTTACCGATGCATTTAAAAGTAATGAAGAAAGCAATATAAACATTCAAAACTTAGAGGAGCAGCAAAAGTTAAATAAAAGAAATGAACTTGTTTTTTCAAAGTCGTTGTTTGAGAGGCGAGTAGAAGAGTTAATTGCAGTTTTGGGAAGAGATGCTGATTTTTATTCAAAGCATAAATACCTTCTTAATCAGGCAATTAAATGGAAGGAGCAAAATCAAAATAGCAGTATTCTTTTACGGGGGCATAATCTGGAAAATGCTATAAAATGGTTGAAAGTTGCTGAAATAAAGGAACATAAACCTGTATTAGAGCAGGTAGAATTTATTAGTGAGAGTCAGGCTAAACTTGGCTTATTAAATACTGATGTATTTATTTCATACTCCAGAAAAAATGCTGATTTTGCACGACGTGTAAACGAATATTTACAATTAAGTGGTAAAACCACTTGGTTTGATCAGGAAAGTATAGCTTCTGCAAGCGATTTTCAAGGAGAAATATATAGTGGAATTAAAAATTCTGATAACTTTTTATTTATTGTTAGTCCTGAAGCAGTTAAATCTCCTTATTGTGATGATGAAGTAAGTGTTGCAGTAAAACATAATAAGCGAATAATTACTGTATTGCAAACTGAAACTGAAATTAAAGATATGCCACAAGTTTTGAGGCGTATTCAGTGGTTGGACTTTACAGTTAGAAGTTTTTCCGACTCTTTTGCAGAGTTGCTTAGGACAATAGATTTAGATCGCGAATATGTGCGTTTGCATACTAAATATGCTCAATTGGCCTCTGAGTGGATTGAAAAAAATAAGGTAAAAGAGCTTTTGATTAGGGGTAATGAGCTCATTTTTGCTCACGATTGGCTTAAATTGGCTGAGAGCAAAATAGACGATGACTTAACTAGACTATATTCAAGACCTAATCCAACAAAATTTCAGAGTGAATTTATAAGGGATTCTTTTGATGAATCGGAAAGTATAAAAAAAAGAGAAGATGAGCATCAGCAGCGTTTATT
>DAOVUO010000078.1 GCA_030632545.1 Bacteroidales bacterium | reverse complement strand
AATACCGGTAGTTTAGACAAAGTTAAAATAGTAGAGGCCATTGCAGAGCGTGCAGTGCCAATATATACTTACAACCAGTTTATTTCAGAGTAAAAAAGGCCAAAAAAGTAAGAATAGTAGCAGTGCGAAAGATTTATTTGCTTAACTCTTTTTCAGCCTCATCAGTACCGAGAATGCTCTATCTACATCTTTATCACTTACTAACACAGTAAATTCATTGGTTGTAGATATAAGTTCTTCAATATTAATCTTTGCTAAAGCTAGATTTTTCAAAATATAAAAGTAAAATCCTGTGGTTTCCTTCCTCTTTAATGGTAAACGTAAAGTTATAGACGATAGACTATATTTTTGAAAGATTAAGTTTTCATCACAAAAAATACTTTCTACAAGGGAAGTTATAGACTTATTAACCACCAATGTAGTTTCAAATATTCCACGCGATACAGAATGATACACCTGATTGCCCTCAATTTGCTCAATTAATTCACGCTGCCGCAAAGCAAGTGTTTTAGAATTCTCAAAAGTATAATGCATTAGTCCTGAGCGGACAATAAAATCACCTAAATTATTTACAAACTGCTGAAGTTTAAAATCAATTTTATAATCATAACTAGGCGTCATTCTTTTTATGGCCATTATAATTGCCCCTTCCTTCACTTCCTTTTGCAAAGCTTTCTCTATAAATGGTTTAAATTTACGTGCTAAAGACGAAATATTAATTAAATCTTCGGCTAAGGCCTCTTCCAGAAAAGGGGCTTTTTGAATTAATTGATTGGCTACTTCAGCTATAGTCACCATTTGTTAAAAATTTAACAGTTTGTTTAAAATTAGTACAAATTTATTAATAATTTCGATAAAAAATACGATATATCTATGTTTGTGCTAAATAAGTTGATGAATTACAATTGTAGATTTCTGATTAGGCTATCGTAAGAGCATTAATAAAACAACAATTTAGGTAATCTCAATAACAATCATTCGTAAAAAAACATTCCGAGTGATATTACTTAAATAAAAATAAATAAATGTTCGATAAAGAATTACTAAAATATTTCTCAAACCTAGAGACCCCCTTTTACTATTATGATATGAGCTTGTTTCGCAAAAGCTTAAAAACCTTAAAACAAGCAGCAAAAAAATATAACTATAATGTTCACTATGCACTAAAGGCAAATGCCAATAATCGGATTCTTGAAACAATTAAAGAATATGGATTTGGAGCCGATTGTGTAAGTGGGAATGAAGTACAAAAAGCAATTGAAATGAACTTTTCACCCGAAAAGATTGTTTTTGCGGGCGTAGGTAAAAGTGATGCTGAAATTAACTATGCGATAGACCATTCAATTTTCGGTTTCAATAGCGAATCTATTGAAGAAATTGAAATAATAAACGAATGGGCAATTAAAAAGGATAAAATAGTTCCAGTATCTCTTAGGATTAATCCTGATATTGATGCAATTACTCACGATTACCTAACTACTGGATTGAATGAAAACAAGTTTGGGATTCCTCTTCCGTTTTTAGATAAAGTAATTGAAAAAACAAACCACTTAACTCATATCAAACTAATAGGTTTACATTTTCATATAGGTTCACAAATCACAACATTAGAACCTTACATTCAACTATGTAAGCGAGTAAATGACATTCAAGATAATTTACTTAAAAAACATGGAATTGAATTAAAACACATTAACTTAGGTGGTGGTTTGGGTATTAATTACGAAAAACCCGATACTGAACTAATTCCTAATTATTCAAGGTTTTTTGAAACAATTCATAAACATCTTAATGTACAAAAAAATCAAGAGATTCACTTTGAGTTAGGCCGCTCGGTAGTTGGACAAATGGGTAGTTTAATCTCTCGTGTTTTATACATAAAAAAGGGAATAAAAAAACAATTTGCTATATTAGACGCTGGAATGACAGACTTAATTCGCCCAGCACTTTACGGATCGCACCATAAAATTGAGAATATTTCAAAACAAGAATCTATTATGAAAATGGTAAAATACGATGTTGTAGGGCCAGTTTGTGAAACATCGGATAGTTTTGATAATAATGTAGAACTTCCTAAAACAGAGAGAAAAGACCTTGTAGCGATCAGAAGTACAGGAGCTTATGGTGAGATAATGGTTTCGCAATATAACCTAAGGAACAAACCGATGGCTGTATATTCTGATGAATTATTAAAAAAAAATTCCCATATTGACATCCTTATATAAAATAACAAATCATTTTTAATATATTATAAAAAAAACATTATTTCAATAATATGACCAGTAAATATAAATTTCCGATACTTTTATTAACAATATCATTCTTTGTTGCTTGTACTATACCAAATAAGTCTTCTGTACAATTTGAAATAACAAACAAAATTGATTCCCTTAAAAAAATCTATGCACCAGACACAAGAATCGCCTTGTGGAATATTTCTATTGAAAATACCATTGATAAATTAACAATTACTGCCGAAGTAGATGATAGAGATGCACAAAATGACCTTTTAAATACACTAAGTACAAATTATCCCAATTTAGATATCAATATCAAACTGTTACCAGAGCATGACTCTAGTCTTACATCAATTGCTTTAGTTAATAGTTCGGTATCGAGCATCAGAAGCAAAGGCAGACATAGTGCCGAAATAGCAAATCAGGTTTTACTAGGCACACCAATTAAGGTATTAAAAAATAAAGGTGGATGGAATTTAATTCAAACACCAAACTTATATATTGGTTGGATAAACTCAGCAGATATTGTTCGTCTGGATTCAAGTGAACTATCAGAATACAAATCTGCCAAAAAAATTATTTACAATAAGCAATATGGTTTTTCATATACATTGCCAAACACTAAATCGCAGGTTATTTCAGATTTAGCTATAGGCGACATTTTGGCAGTTATCGAAAGCGTCAAATCTTTTTACAAAGTTAAATACCCCGATAATAGAATTGCTTTTGTAAAAATAGACGAAGTGCTTGATATAGAAGAAGTTTTTAATAGAACGCCTGTAAAGGAAGAATTAGTTAAAACAGCTAAAAAATTCAATGGGATTCCTTACTTATGGGGTGGCTCATCTTCTAAAGCAATTGATTGCAGTGGTTTTACCTCACTTATTTATCTACAAAACGGTATTGTTTTACAACGAGATGCCTCTCAACAGATAAAATACGGAAAAATGATTACTGAAAATTTTGAATATAGCGATTTACTTGCAGGTGATTTACTCTTTTTCGGACGACCAGCAAATGATTCATTAGCTGAAAAAGTTACTCATGTAGCAATGTATATAGGCAATACAGAATTTATTCATGCTTCTGGTAAAGTAAAAATAAACAGTATGGATAGCACCAGAACTAATTATATTCCAGAATATGTTTCAAGTTATATAAGAACAATTCGTATCATTGGAGAAGAAAACGGTAGTACAATTCAAAAAATTACTAATAATAAATTTTATCAATACATAATCTCGGAATAATATGCATTTAAATAGAAGAAACTTCGCTAAAACATTAGCAGCGGCATCTCTTGGAGCTTTAATTCCAACTAACTCATTTGCATCTGCACCAGCAATTATAAAAAGAAGTGGAAAATTGAAACTAAGTTTTAGAACATACGAACTACAACTAACGCATACATTTACAGTAGCAAGTTATTCGCGCAACACAACGCCTGTTGTTTTAACAGAAATTGAATACGAAGGATTAATTGGCTACGGCGAAGCATCAATGCCTCCATATTTAGGCGAGTCGCAAGCAAGCGTTACAAGCTTTTTAAAGAAAGTAGATTTAGAGCAATTCAATGATCCATTTCGCTTAGATGACATTCTGACTTATGTTGACTCGGTTGACAAAAACAATAGAGCCGCTAAAGCATGTATAGACATAGCATTACACGATTTGATTGGTAAAATTGTGAATCAGCCACTTTATAAACTTTGGGGATTAAACCCCACCAAAGCTCCTATGACTTCGTTTACTATCGGAATTGACACCCCAGAGGTAGTTAGAGAAAAAACAAAAGAAGCAAGCCGATTTGAAGTTTTAAAAGTAAAATTAGGTAAGGGAAATGACAAGGAAATGATTAATACCATTAGAGAAATCACTGATGTGCCTTTATACGTTGATGTTAATCAAGGTTGGAAAGATAAAAATAAAGCATTAGAGATGATTCATTGGTTAAAAGAAAAAGGAATTGTTTTTGTAGAGCAACCAATGCCTAAAACTCAAATTGACGATATGGCTTGGCTTACCGAAAATAGTCCTTTACCAACTGTTGCAGATGAAGCTTTTCAGCGATTATCCGATGTAGCAAAATTTAAAGGTGTGTACTCGGGCATTAATATAAAACTAATGAAAAGTACTGGACTACGTGAAGCTCATAAAATGATAACCGTAGCCAAAGCACTAGACATGAAAGTAATGATTGGATGTATGACAGAAACATCGTGCGCAGTATCTGCCGCAGCACAACTATCGCCAATGGTTGATTGGGCCGATTTAGATGGCAATTTACTTATTGACAATGATGTGTATGAAGGAATGAAAGTAGTAAAAGGAAAGGTAACACTAAATGAATTACCTGGAATTGGAATTAAAAAATTATAAATAGTAACAAAGACTTTACTTATAAATAAATAGTAAATTTTAACTTAAACTGTAATATTATGAAAAAAATCACGCTTTTAGTTGCTCTAATTTGGGTTGGATTAATAGCCTCCGCTCAAACAACAATTACAGGCATTGTAAAAGATGCACAGGGCATAGAATTGCCTGGTGCTACAGTAACCGTACAAGGATTTTCAGGAAAGGGTACTGTAACTAATAGCGATGGAACATACTCTATCGACGCACCTCAAGAAGCAACTAGCTTAGTTTTCTCATTCATTGGAATGAAAAGTAAAACTGAGACAATTAACGGAAGAACCGTTATTAATGTTAATATGGAAAATGCTGATATTGAGGTTGACGAAGTTATTATTACTGCTTTAGGTGTTTCAAGAGAAAAAAGCTCACTAGGATATGCTGTTCAAAAAGTATCTGCCGACGATATAGCCGTTAAAGACCCAACTTCTATAACCAATTCTTTGCAAGGTAGAGTTTCGGGTATTCAAGTAAAAAGTGGTTCTGGTACAGTTGGTGGTTCATCTAGTATAGTTATTAGAGGTGCATCATCTTTAGGAGGAACAAACCAACCGCTTTATGTTGTTGATGGAACTCCAATTTCAAATTACGATTTTAGTAATACAACTAAAGGTTATGATTATGGCAACGGTGCACAAGACATTAATCCTGATGATGTAGAGAGTATCTCTATTTTAAAAGGAGCTGCAGCTACAACTCTATATGGTAATAGAGGTGCAAATGGAGTTATTGTAATTACTACAAAATCAGGAAACTCAAATAAAGGTTTAGGTGTAGAAATTAACTCTACTACAACATTTGATAATATCTATATTTTCCCAGATCTTCAGAATGAATTTGGTGGTGGACGACCAAGCGACACTGGATACGGTGCTGATGGTTATGTTTCTTTTGGAACTTTTGATTATGCTGCATCTGGTTTGGGTTCAGAGTGGGCTTCGTATGATGGCACTCTTGTTTCAAATACAGGTCGTGACGAAAGTTGGGGTCCAAAATTAGACGGTACTCAAGTTTTTCAATGGGACTCTTTCGTTCCTGAAAGTGAAAATTATATGCAAACAAGACCTTGGGTTGCACACGAAGACAATTATAAAGACTTATTCAATACAGGCGTTACTTTTAGCAATAGCATTTCACTAAATGGCGGTTCCGAAAATTCTAAGTTCCGACTTGGATTTACAAGTATCGACCAATCTGGTATTGTACCTAGTTCTAAGTTAAAAAAGAACATGATTACTTTTAAAGGTTCAACTAAATTAAGCGAGCGTTTAGAAGTTTTCACAAGTGTAAACTATATAAAACAATCAACTACTGGTCGCTCTAAATTCGGTTACGATGGTGATGGTACAACTGTTCCTGCTGCAATGCGTATTTGGACTCAACGTCAAGTAGATGCTGATTTATTAGAAAAATATACATATTCAGACGTTCTTGGTGGTCAAGTAGGTTGGAATCTTAGAAACATTGAAGACGGAAGTTTATACATTCGTTGGAGTAACAATCCATTCTGGACTTTTGACAATATTTATGCAACTGATGCAAAAGACAGAGTTTATGGAAATGCAGGTATAAAAGTTGACATTACCGATGGTTTAAAATTTACAGCAACTGCACGTACTGATTTTTATTCATTATCAATGAACGATAGAGTTGGTTCTGGTGGAACAACTACAGATTATTATGGTGAATCAACAAAAATTGCTTTTGAAAATAACTTTGATGGTATTTTCAACTATAATAAAAATTTAAGTGAAAACTTAACTTTAAATGCAATGTTTGGTGGTAACATGAGATATTCTCAGTACAAATCTAATTACATTGGTACGGTTGATGGTTTGGTTATTCAAGATTTCTATAATGTATCTAATACAAGTTCACCAGCTAGTAGTTCATCATATTTTTCAGAAAGACAAACAAACTCATTATTCGCATCTGCTTCTTTTGGTTACAAAAGCTTTGCTTACCTTGATATTGCAGGAAGAAACGACTGGTCTTCAACACTTCCAACAGAAAGTAACTCATATTATTACCCATCTGTAAGTACAAGTTTTGTTTTTTCTGAATTATTAAGTAGCAAAAAAATTCTTTCGTTTGGTAAACTTAGAGCTGGTTTCGCAGTTGTTGGTAACGATACTTATGCATACAGATTGTACAACTCGTATGATTTAACTTCATTTGGTTCTACAACAACTTTCACAATTAATGATGCCAGACAAAACGCAAATCTTAAAAACGAAACAACTTCTGAATTTGAAGTAGGATTAGAAACTGCATTTTTCAACGGTAAAGCAAGAATGGAGCTTACCTATTTTAGTCGTAAAACTTACGACCAAATCATTGGTTTAGATGTTTCTTCAACTACTGGTTTCTCAAATGCAATTATTAATGCTGGCGAATTACAAAATACTGGTATTGAGGCTATTTTACAGGTAAATCCTATAAAAACTGATAATTTCTCTTGGAACGTTTTAATGAACTTTTCAACTTATAACAGTCAACTTAATTCACTGTATGGTGATTTAGAAGATTATGAAATTTCATCAGTAGGTTCTGCATGGGTAATGGCTGAAGTAGGTGGCGAATATGGTGTAATGTACGCTTCAGGTGGATACGAATATGATGCTAACGGAAACAAACTTGTTGACGAAAATGGATATTTTGTAAAATCGGGAAAACCAGAAAAAGTAGGTAGTATTGTTCCTGAATTCAACGGTGGAATTATGAACACAGTAACGTTCAAAGGCATTTCTTTAAGTGCTTTAGTTGATTTCCAGAGCGGTGGATTAATTTACTCTTATGCAAATCGTTATGCTGCAAGTGCTGGTCAAACAGAAGCAACTGTTGCTATAAACGAACTTGGAAACTCAATTAGAATGGATCCAGCTTTAGGCGGTGGTATTTTAGAACAAGGAGTATTTGCTCCAGGAACAACTAGAGAAGGTGAAACGAATGATATTTATGTTGATTCACGTGACCATTTCCGTCATTTAAGAAACTTCCAAGAAGAGTACATGTATGATGGTAGCTTTATTAAATTAAGAGAACTTAAATTAGGCTATGCTTTACCACAATCATTAGTTGAAAAAGTAAAATTAGGTAGCGCAACGGTTTCTGTTGTTGCTCGTAATGTTGCTCTATTATATACAAATGCTGTTGGTTTTGATCCAGAGCAGGTAAATTCAATTTCTAATACACAAGGCTACGAAGGTGGTTCACTTCCTTCAAGCAGATCTATTGGATTTAACATCAATCTTAAATTTTAATTCTAAAAAATAAAACAAAATGAAGTATATAAATTTAAAATGGTTGTCGTTTCTAGCAATATTTGCAATATTCGCTACATCATGCTCAAATTTCGAGGAAATGAATATCAACCCAAACAAACCTGTTAGTGTTCCTACTTCTGGACTATTAACACAAGCTCAAGCAAATTTAGTATATAATTTCAATGGCGAATTGGCGCAATTAGGCGAACAATATGTTCAACACCTTACTCAAATTGATTATGTAGAAAAATCAAACTATAATGATGATGGTATTTCTAGTTTTACTGGTATTTATCGTGCTGGTTTAAACGATTTAAAAGACATTATCAGAATTAATAGTGACGAAGACTTAGCTAAAGATGTAGTAAAATATGGTGACAATGTAAATCAGATAGCAGTTGCTAATATTCTAACAACATGGTCTTATCACAATATGACAGATATATGGGGCGACATTCCTTATACTGAGGCATTAAACGATGAGATTTTAACGCCTAAATATGATGCTCAAGAATTAATTTATGATGGTTTAATTGCTGAATTAGACAATGCAATTGCAACAATAAACACTTCACCAACAGTAGGTTTACAAGGTGATTTGATTTTTGATGGCGATATGGCAATGTGGAAAGCATTTGCAGTTTCTTTACGTTTAAGAATTGCAATGCGTTTATCTGAAGTAAACAGTTCTAAAGCAGGCAGTTTAATCACTGATGCTGATTTTGCAAGCGCATTTACAAGCTCTGCTGATGTTGCTCAATTTAATCACTTAGCATCTGATGCAGAAGCAAATCCTTTGTATATTGACAATGTAGTAAATGCTGGTGCAGATAATTTTGCTGTT
>DAOVUO010000134.1 GCA_030632545.1 Bacteroidales bacterium | reverse complement strand
CATTAGAGCAAATAGAACGAAAGAAATATTACAAAACTTTACTTGCTCACCGAATAAAATTAGATAAAATAAAAAGAGTTCCAATAGTTTTTGCAGGAAAAGAACCGTATGTTTTAAAGCAGATAAAAGAAGAAAAGAAGAAATAAAGCGTATATCATTGGTTCACAAACCGCTCAATTTAGGTTATAATGATAATCCGCTTAAAAAAATAGTACTCTAGTTTTTTTCCTTCAAGCTATAAACAAATTCTGCATCAAAAAAATGAATATCTAAAACATCCAGAGCGGCCATACGTGCAATTATTATGGTAGCTTCTTTTTCAGTAATCTTAGCCTCTATTATAAAATCTTCTATCGAAATAAAATCATTTTGAGTTAAACAGTTCATAAGTATTTTTTCTGCATCAGAATAATGAAAAAAAACTCCTTTGCTATTTTTCTGTAATCGCCAGTAATTCAACCAAACAGTATTAGCCAAAATATTTTCATCATTTACTCTAACAAAAGCAAGCCAACGACCATCTTTTTCAGCTAAATGAGGCTTATTATTGCTTTCAGCTATATCAACTTCAAGCACCATTTTTCCATCTACATTCCAACTCTTTATTGAAAATTCCACAGCAGGCTTACAATAAAAATAAGCAGCAGCCTCTACCATATAAGCTTCCTCGTCTGATTTTACTCCTACAACTGCACCATTGTCTTTAACACCAATAAGCAGCCTTCCGCCTTTTGTATTAGCAAATGCTCCTAAACTTCGTGCTATTTTACGCGAATCATTTATAGCAAACTTAAAATCTTGCTTTTGATGCTCGCCCTGCAAAATTAGTGCTCTAATATACCTACTCATTTCTCTTTGAATAAAAATTGACAAGAAATTAATTGTACATTACACTTCCACTTAAGCAAAGCACCTTATTTTACTCTACTACAAATCATTAAAGCTAAAAATATTAAACTAAACTTTCGTGAGCATGCATTGCGCCACCAATAATACCAGCATTATTTAATAAACTTGCAGGTACAATTTTAGTTTTAATTGTAAATTCGTTTTTAAATTTATGAAATTTTTTACTCGAGCCCCCACCTAAAATAATCAAATCGGGAGAAACTAATTTCTCAACATGAACTAAATAATCGTTAAAGCGTGCTGCCCACTCAGTTCGTGTTAAATTCTGTCGTCTTCTAACTGCATCAGAACAATATTGTTCGGCATCTTTCCCCTTAAGCTCTATGTGCCCTAACTCCATATTTGGCAATAAACGTCCCTTGTGAAAAATAGCTGTTCCAATTCCAGTTCCAACTGTCAAAAACAGAACAACATTTTCATTATTGTAGGTATTTCCAAATCGTAATTCGGCTAAACCAGCAGCATCGGCATCATTCAAAGCAGCAACACTCAAGCCAGTACTTTTTGAAAATAAATCTACAATATTTTTTCCTTGCCACGATTTATCAATATTTGCAGCCGTTTTTGCAACTCCATCACGAACAATTGCAGGAAATCCTATTCCTATCTTGCCTTTCCAAGCAAAATTGTCAACTAATTCTTGTAAAGCTACAGCCATATTTTCTGGTGTTGAAACACTTGGCGTATCTACTCTATATCTCTCTTGTAAAAAAGTTCCATTTTCTATATTTACTGGTGCGCCTTTAATTCCTGAACCTCCTATATCAATTCCTAAAATTCCCATTTTAAAGCTTTTGGTCAAATATACATTAATCTATGCTTTAGTAAAAATGATTCTGAAACATTACAGCATAAACACTAATTATATGGATCAACATCAATCAACACTTGAACCGACTTATAATCAGACAACTTAACATTTTTCTGAAATACCTTTTTTATCCAAAGCTTATTATCAATCAAAGTTCTATCTCTCGACAATTTCAGTAAAATCTGAAGGTTTACTTTATTATGTACTTTGGCAATGTATGGATAAATTGGACCAAGAGCTATTATGCCATTTTTCTCTCTAAAAAGTTTCATTAAATAACTTGCCAAAGCCTCTACTTTATTTTTTTCTTTATGTCGTAATGTAATTTTTATTAATCTACTAAAAGGCGGATAATAAAAACCTTTGCGCTCGCTTAATTCTTGATTAAAAAATTGCTTATATTCAGTATTTTGCACAAATTTAAGTAGAGGTGTATCTGTATTTAATGTTTGAAGCAATACTTTCCCGTTTCCACTATGTCGCCCCGCTCTCCCACTCACCTGTGTTAGCAATTGAAAAGCTCTTTCGTTACTTCTAAAATCAGGAATATTCATTAAAGCATCTACATTTAAAACTCCTACTGTATTCACATTTTTAAAATCCAGACCTTTTGCAAGTATCTGAGTACCAACTAAAATATCTAAACTACCTTGTTCAAATTCTGAAATTAATTTACTATAAGCATTCTTTATCCGCATAGTATCAGTATCCATTCGGGCTACCTTTGCATGAATAAAATACTGTGAAATTTCTTCTTCAAGCTTCTCTGTGCCAAAGCCCAAAGTTCGAATATCTGTTTGTCCACAATCGTCGCATTTACTCGTATTTTTTTTTGCGTAACCACAATAATGACAAACCAACTGATTAGAATTTTTATGATAAGTCATACTTACATCACAATTCTTACATTTAGGGATATTACCACAAGAAGCACACTGTAAAATTGGTGCAAAACCTCTCCTATTTCTAAATAAAATAACCTGCTCTTTTTTATCCAATGCACTTTCAATATGCTTAATAAGCACCTTACTTAAAATGGAATTTTTCAGTTTATTCTGCAATAATTTCATATCCACAATTTCCACATGCGGAAGCTTTACAGAATTATGCCTTTGCAATATTTCCACAAGTTTGTATTTTCCAGTTTGTGCGTTAAAATAGCTTTCTACTGAAGGTGTTGCACTGCCTAAAAGAATATTTGCATTAATTTTTTGTGCCCAAACTACTGCTAAATCACGTGCCTGATAACGTGGCGAAGGCTCTGTTTGCTTGAAAGTTGTTTCATGTTCCTCGTCAACAATTATCAAAGCTAAATTGCTAAAAGGAAGAAAAATAGAAGAACGCACACCTAATACTAGCTTCACAGAATCGCTGCTATTATTTAAAAGCGACTGCCAAATTTCAAATTTTTCTGATGCACTAAGGCCTGAATGATATACTGCTACTTTTGACCCAAAATGTTTATTTAGCCGAGCAATAATCTGATTTGTCAATCCTATTTCTGGTAATAAATAAAGAACTTGCTTGTTATTATCAAAAGCATCCTTAATCAAATGAATATACACTTCCGTTTTTCCACTTGAGGTAACACCATGCAATAAAACTACTTTCCTCTCACTAAAACCCTCATTTACCTCAAAATATGCCTTTTTCTGATATTCATTAAGTATATTTAAACTTTCGCTACTATTATCCTGAACTGATATTCTTGATTGAATTTGTTCAGTTTCGATAAATATTTCTTTTGCCAACAAAGCATTATACGCCGACCTTGAAATGCCATCAGAACCAAGTAAATTACTTTTCTGAATACTTGTATGTAAATCATTATCAGCTAATTTTAAGAATTGAGCTATACACTCATTTTGTTTTTTTCCTCTCTGATTTTTAGCTATAAAAAACTCTATTGATTTGTTAGAAGTATAATTATCAGACAAACGTACATGTTTGATTTTCAAAGAGCTGTAAGATGATTTCAGCTCTTCATATATAAAAAGATTTTTTCTTTCGATAAGACTTTGTACCAGGGCATATATACTTTTTCCTTTAAATGATTTCTCTAAGTCAGAAATAGAAATAAGCTTATTTTCAAACACAAATCTAATAATAAGCTCTTCTTGTGCCGAAAACCCATAAAAATCATCAAATTCAGGAGCGTAAATCTTTGTACTGTCCTCCAATTTCAAAAGAGACGGAAGTGCAGCATTCATAACTTCGCCAATAGTACAGATGTAATAATTCGCAATCCACTGCCAAAACTCAATGGTTTCAGGAAAAACAACTGGATTCTCATCTAAAATTGAAATAATTGATTTTGTTTCAAATTCAGGCTGAATATTATGAATTTTAGCAATAATTCCACTTCTAAGCTTTCGTTTTCCTACACTAACTAATACACGATGTCCGACAACAATTCTCGACAGAAAATTATCGGGCAGCTCATAAGTGAGCATTTCAATTTTGTAGGGTAAAATTATATCAACAAAATGCTTAGACATGCATAATTTGTATATAAATCAATATAACTATAATATTATACGTTTCAAACAAATTGATTTTAAAGTCATTACTCAACGCTAAAGTTTATATGCATACAAGTACAACAAAAAAAACAATACACTAAACTTCAAATCCACGTAATATTTTTTCAATTTGTTGATAATTTGATTTGCTCACACGCGTAAGAGGTAAACGCAAATTATTTTGAATTATATCTAAAATCTTGAGTGATGCCTTAATGCCACCTGGATTATTCTCAACAAATAATGCATCAATAAAACTAACTAATTGCAAGTGAATTTTCCTCGCCTCATCAAAATTACTTTCAAGAGCAAAATTCACCATTTGAGAAAATTGTTTTGGTAGAGCATTTCCTGTAACAGATATAACTCCTTCAGCTCCCAATGCTATCATTGGTAAGGTAAGCATATCATCACCAGAAATAACAGAGAAACCATCTGGTTTTCCTGCTAAAATCTTCGACACTTGAGTCAAATCTCCCGAAGCCTCTTTTACAGCAATAATATTATTAAAATCGTGTGCCAAGCTTAAGCATGTGTCAACCTCAATATTAACCGATGTTCTATCAGGTACATTATATAAAATAATAGGTTTTGGAGCTACCGAAGCTAGATATTTATAATGATCATAAATTCCTTTTTGAGTAGGTTTGTTATAATAAGGTGCTACAGATAGGATTGCATCAATGTTTTCAAAATCAAAACTTTTAAACTTTAAGGCAACTCTTCTTGTGTTATTTCCACCAATACCAATAACAATAGGAACACGTTTACTTATAATATCTACGGTAAAATCAAGCACTGCTCTTTCTTCATCAGATGTATATGTTGCAACTTCACTGGTAGTTCCCATCACAACAATATAATCTACGCCATTATTAAGCATTCTATTAAGATGCTTTTCATAGGCTTTAAAATCAATACTATCATCTTTTCTAAAGGGCGTAATTGTTGCTACACCTGTTCCATTAAATAGGTTTTTATTCATTCTTCGTAGTTATTATTTTACGAAGATAGTACTAATAAAGTAAAAATTCAACCTGCTTTTTGAATATTTCCAAGATAAAGAACAATTTGTTTAGCCACAAAATCTACTGGCTTATCTCTACCTACATTTATCTGAAAATCAAACAAATAATCCTCAATAAAACTAGTAACTCTTAATTTAGATTTTGATAATGCAATTATTGATTTAATCGCAAAATGCTCAGTTTGACTGATATCAATTAAAATATCAAATTTAGTATTTATAAACCCGAGAATATCAATGTTTTTTGTTGCTGAGAAAAGTGAGATTTCAGAATAACTAGAATATTTCACTCCTTTTGTGTAAGGAAAATGATTAAGTCGTTCTTTTCCCCTAAGAAAACCAATAGCTTTTACTCTAATTCCTTTATTATTAAGATATGTAATAAAATCGATTGAGGCTAGATAACTTCCCTCATCCTCAGCATTAAATACCACTCCAACAAGCTTAGCTGATTCAAAATTGTGATATGCTTTAACCCTCTTCACAGAATCTGCCTTCCTCTTTAAAACCCATTCACATAAAGCTTTCATAGCAATTATTTAATTAAACAACTAATTAATCGGTAAATTTAGCAATAAGTTTTTAAAAAACAAACATTTATACAAAATAAAATCACGATTTAACCAAAAATCAGTCAATATACTGAATTTACAAAAACAACGGCTCGATTCATTTTTTTTATTTATTCCCGATTTATTCGGGAATAAACAATGCCGAAAGATAAGCATGTTACGAAAATTTATTTTCGTTTACATGATAACGGTTCGCTATGAATACATTCCGCAGCTTTACGAACTTCGCTTTAGCTCTGAAACGTCTGTTCCAAAACCCTTTGGGAAGCGCAATACATAGAACTTGGCAGTACCCATAGCCGCTAAGTTAAGGCATAAGCTGCTTGAATATAATTAGCAACGGCAGTTTTGTTGTTGTAAAGAATGTTTTGATAATTATCGACTCATATCTTTGAAGCTAAAACTATCTGTTATTTTTTGGATAAAGCTACAACACCTTTAATATGAATACATTTCGCAGCATGAATGCTACGACTAATCAGTCTAAGAATACATAAACCATAGTGCTTTTGTACTCAATAGTACTATTGACTATAAGGACTTTATGCATACAATAACCGCAATTGTGACAAAGTTTTAAGTACTATTCACAAAAATAATTTTATTTTTGTTCCAAACTTTAAATAAAATGAATTATACAGTTATTGACTTTGAGACAGCTAATGCACAGAGAAACAGCGCATGTGCAATAGGCATTGCATACGTTGAGAATAATATTATTACACAAAAAATCTATCGTTTAATACGTCCTCAAAATATGTTTTTCCACCCAATAAACATTGATATACATGGAATAACAGCACTAGATGTAGAGAATGAACCTGAATTTGACGAACTATATACTGAAATTAAAGCTTTATTAGAGAATGACCTTGTGGTGGCTCACAATGCACCGTTTG
>DAOVUO010000371.1 GCA_030632545.1 Bacteroidales bacterium | reverse complement strand
TAAGTAAATATGGAGCAATGGCTTTGAGCTGGACAATGGATAAACTTGGGCCAATTTGTCGCTCTGCTTATGATTGTGCATTAGTTTTTGATGTCATTCAGGGCGAGGATGAAAAAGATATTTCTTTGATTAAAGCCAATTATGTTTACGATAATTCTTTAAATATTAAAAAACTGAAAGTTGCCTACTTAAAAAGCTTATTTGAAGATGAGTACAGAGGTAGTTCAAACGATTCTGCAACACTTGAAGTTTTTCGTTCCTTAGGTGTAGAATTAATTGAAACAGAATTACCTCAGGGATATCCTGTTGATGCAATGTCGATTATTTTGAGTGCAGAAGCAGCGGCTGCCTTTGATTTGCTTACTCTTTCCAATAAAGATGATTTGCTTGTCCGTCAAGTGATTAATGCTTGGCCAAATGCTTTTCGTCAGGCACGTTTCATTCCAGCAGTTGAGTATATTAATGCCAATAGAATCCGAAGTGCATATATTGAGGCATTTAACAACTGGATAAAGGATTTTGATGTAATAATTGCACCCTCTTTTGGTGGGGAACAATTATTGGCTACAAATTTAACCGGACATCCAGCAGTTGTTGTTCCTAATGGTTTTGCTGAAAATAATTCGCCTACAAGTATAACATTTTTAGGCAATTTATTCGACGAAGCTACAATTATTGCCTTTGTAAATCAATATCAGAAAGCAACGGAATTTGATAATAAGCATCCTGAATGGTTGTATGAATAAATTTAGCTAAAAATATAGTTATTTTGTTTGGTGAGTTTTTAAATATATAATTAAAAATGGTGTATGCTAATTCAATGGTTCGGTAAATTTTTATAAACTACTGAAATACATAGATTTACTAAATTTCGTTTTACTCACTATGTTTCTCATAACTAGCGACATACAGTTTTGAAACAGTAAATTTAGTAAATCTTAACGAAGTATTACTAATTGACAACGAAAATAAAAATCTAAAAGACAACTAGTGGATTACAAAATATACAGAAATAAGTCATTTACCTAAATTGTTTTCACTTACATCTTATACTAACTTTGCGTAATTAATTAAAATCACGAACTTAAAAGATTCTAAGAATCTATGCACTTAACAATATTTAATAAACTCAATGAAAAAATTTAAACAAGAAAATGATACAACAGAATTTAAATCTATTTTGAATGAAAAACTTGAGAAAGAAGTAGTAGCTTTTCTTAATTCTAAACATGGAGGCAATTTGTACATTGGAGTTTCTGATAATGGTGAAATTCTAGGAATTCAAAATCCAGATAAAGTATAATTAGCAATTGCTGAAAGAATAAAAAATAATATTTTCCCTACATGCTTAGGCTTTTTTGATGTTCGTACAGAAATTCACCAGTCCAAAACTATTATTCACGTAATAGTGGCTAGGGGTACTGAAAAACCCTACTATATAAAAAAACTTGGAATGTCGCCTGCTGGTTGCTATATCAGAAAAGGTAGTAGTGTACAGCAAATGACTTTGCAAATGATTGATAATCTATATACTGGACGAATACGCAATTCTCTCAGAAACATACCATCAACAAGAGTGGGGAAACACACTTTTGCTCAACTGAAAATTTATTATCAGGAAAAAGGCTTTGAATTAAATAATGCGTTTCTTCAAAATTTAGATTTATACACACAAAATAATGAATTGAACTATGTGGCTTATCTGCTAGCCGATGTAAATAGTGTTTCGATAAAAGTTGCAAAATACGAAGGAACGGATAAATGTGATTTGATTGAAAATGAAGAATATGGATTCTGCTCTTTAATTAAAGCGACTAAACTTATTTTGGATAAACTTGAAATAGAAAATAAAACATTTACAAAAATTACTGGAGATGCGCAACGATTAGAGCGAAGAATGATTAATAAAACGGCACTTAGAGAGGCTTTGATAAATGCAATTGTGCATAATGATTATACGAGAGAAGTGAGTCCGTTGGTAGAATTTTTTTCCGACCGTTTGGTTATAACATCTTATGGAGGATTGGTACAGGGACTTAGCAAGGAAGAGTTTTTCAATGGGCGTTCTATGCCTCGGAATAGAGAAATTATGCGTGTTTTTAAAGACATCGAGCTGGTTGAACAACTCGGGTCGGGAATGCACCGAATATTAAAAGCATATAGTAGAGATGTTTTTTCTATTAGTGAAAATTTTTTGCAGGTAAGTTTCCCTTTTGAAGAGGAATATTTTAAAACAACCCAAGTAACAACCCAAGTAACAACCCAAGTAACAACCCAAGTGAAAAAACTAATAAATATACTTGACAATGAAATGAGTAGAGAAAAAATACAGGAAGAGTTGAAATTAGCTGCACGCAAAAATTTAAAGGAAAGATATATAAACCCTGCAATAGCATTGGGGCTAATAGAAATGACAATTCCTGATAAACCAAAAAGCAGTTTGCAAAAATATAGATTAACAGAAAAAGGACAAAAAATTAAACAAGAAAATGATACAACAGAATTTAAAGCTAATTCTCTGAAAAAATGACTGAAGGCTCAACCTGTTGAAGAAGAAAGACAAGAGAACAGAAGCACTAAAACAAAAATGAGTAATGAAGGAATTGAGATACTTTCAGCTATGAAAAGAGGCGACAAAGGGGCTTTATATAGAATAAAACAAAATATGAACCCCCAATCGAATATCTAACAATCAGCTATTTACACTAATTTATTGTAATATAAAATTGTCGTTAAAGTCAAATTATGCAGGCAGCAAAGTAACAAGGTGAATTATAAAAAAACATCTTATGACTTTGTATCACATTCCCATTTTTTAGACTTAATCTCGCCATAACTATTCCCTATAAAAGACTAAGTGCCACAAAAACGCCCAAATAATTTCCAATTGCATAACCTACAATTCCTGCCGTTATTCCCGAAATAATTACATATTTGTTTTTAAGAGTCGCTGCAACTACAGGAATAAATGGAGGTGAAAATATCATACTAATAGAAACAATAATAAATGTATCTACATCAATTTTAAAGATATAAGCAAAAATAAAATGTATAAATACACTGGCAAATACTACCCACGAAACATAAAGAAGTATGTCAATTGACTCAATTGCAGAAAATTGCGACAAATCGGCCATACTTGCCACTACTAAACTAAAAACGTGGATAAAATACATTCCTAACTGAAAAGAGTTTTTAAGTTTTCTCACTTTTGCTTGGGTTGATAAGAGAATCCCAAGTGTAGTAATTGTTAAAATTGCCGTAAGCATCATAGCTTTTTCAGAAACAAGCATACTTACTCCACCACCAATTGCAAACACAAATATTGATAGACCAAGAGCTTTAAGTATCGAAATTCCATTTTCCATTTTCAGAACTTCCGAAAATTCCTGTGTTTCTTCTATAATCGCATCTGCATCAATATTATTAGCAGCAAATTCCGAAATTTTGAATTTGGGTAAAAAGTAGCCTATTACTCTTTGGCCAGCGGCTAAAATAAAAATGAGATATATTAAACTAGCCAACATATCTGATGTATGCGTAATTATAAATCTATCGGCTGGAACATTTAATGCTGTTTTTATTGATGCTAAATTTGGGGTTCCACCAGTATATACGCCTACAAGCATTCCTGCTACTTCGCCTAAATTTTCCACTTCATCCTGTAAATAAAAATATCCCGAATAAATGGCTATAAGTAAGGCTGCAATTCCTAAAACCAAT
>DAOVUO010000500.1 GCA_030632545.1 Bacteroidales bacterium | reverse complement strand
TCTTTCAAAATATCAAACTTACTAATAGCAACGGAAACCAAATAAGTAGGAATACTATCGGATAACTCCCATGTATATTGTGTTGTTGTAGCTAATTCCTTTGTCGTCTTCAAAATTCCATTTGCTACTGCTCCAAAACCCTTTGGTGCATCTATTATAATAGTATAAAGTGCTCTATCGGTAAATACATCGTGACAGGGAAACCAAGCTCTGCCATATACTGGAGGAACAGCCTCCATTCCAACTCCATAATTATAAGCCATTTCATCTTCTATAAAAAAGCCGCCCCAATACTTATCCTTTGCAGGCTTTCCTTGATAAAAGACATAAAATCTATAAATATCGCCACTCTTTCTATTCTCAGGTAAATTGAAAATAATTTTATTATTTTCATGTGTAAAATCAATATCTTCACCATTGAAATAACAAGAATCAATAGTAAAACCAATTAAAGAAAATTCTGCCTGAGCAGTATTTAAATCAGTCATTTTAAAGCGTATTCGAGTTTGTGCTTTTAGTGTTTGAGCCTCAAAATCAATTTCTTTTATATGAATTTGATAATCGAGAACATCTATATTAACTGTATTATTTTTAAAAGAGAAAAATGCTGAAAGAGTAAATAGTAGGTGCAAATAGAAAGTAAACATAGAATTTATAAAAATTAACTAATTTAAGTTCGACATAAAATAAAAAACAAATAACTTTGTATTTTGCAATTTACGTTATTTTATGGAAAAAACGAATGTACTCCAACAAATAAAGTTAAATAAAATTATTTATCCTATTCTTATTGGACTAGGCGTAATTGCTTATATGCTTTATTCTGATATTAATGCAGATAAATTAAACCTTAAGTTAACCACACAAAACCAACTATCTGATTGGTACTCATACAGCATTAATGACAGTAATACAATTGTTGAAATACAAATTACTGATACTTTAATTTTACAACAGGACAGTATTTCTATTGAGCTATCCTATTGGGCTGGTGAATCAAATCAAACAGAATTTTTTACTGATACAGTATTAATTAAGCATCATCATACGCAAAACTGTGTGCATAGTAGGCCATTATACAAAATTAGATGTGGCGAAAATAACAAATTATATTTTAGCTTTAATAAGCCTTTACGAAATGTGCTTAATGGTTTAAATATCACTCGTTATTCAATTATTTTTCTTCTGATTGCATTAAGTATGATGTTTGTACGTGATATTAGCTATACTTGGCGGATTCGTGTTCTTACCGATAATCAATTAGGATGGAAACAAGCATTAAAAGTAATTTTACTGTGGGAATTTACTTCAGCTCTCACACCTTCGGCAATAGGAGGTAGTGCTGTTGCTATTTTGCTTTTAAATAAAGAAGGAATAAGACTTGGCAGGAGTACAGCGGTTGTGATGGCATCCATTTTTTTAGATGAAATGTATTTCCTTATTTTCGTTCCTATTATGTTTATTTTTATAAGTGGAAGCGAGTTATTTGCCCTAAATGGACTTTTAGGCGAAGGGGTTAGTATGTATAACGAATTTTTCTATTTTGCATTAATTGGGTACATCGCAATATTCTCTTTTACAGCCTTTTTGGCTTATGGATTATTTATTAATCCAAGGGGTTTAAAGTGGTTAATCATAAAAATATTTCGTTTTCGTTTGCTTAGAAAATGGTTGTATGGCGCAGCTCAAACTGGTAATGAGATAATAATAAGTTCAAAAGAGCTACTCAATAAAAACTATTGGTTTTGGGTAAAATCATCTTTAGCAACTTTTTTTAGTTGGACAGCTCGTTATTGGATAGTAAATTTACTATTATTGGCTTTCTTTAGTGTGAGCGACCATCTGCTTATATTTGCTCGTCAGTTAGTTATGTGGGTAATGATGCTAGTTAGCCCTACTCCTGGTGGTAGTGGTTTTTCGGAATATGTATTTGCTACTTATTTGGGCGATTTTATTCCAAGTGGACTTGAAACAGCCTTAGCTTTAATCTGGCGATTTATTACATATTATCCTTATCTTTTGATAGGTGCAATAATTTTCCCACGTTGGGTAAACAAAAAATTTAAACTAAAAAAACTAAATCATTAATCTTACATAAATATGGATTATAAGGATTATAAGGGTTTTTCAATATTAAAGTATCATAATGTAATGCTTGAAATCAATATATAAACATAAATAGTCTCATAATACATACACAAGGAAATGAAAGACATAAGCGAGATTAAAAATCAGATAATAAAAGGTGGGCTTCGTCTTTTAAAAGAAGGCTTAGTAGCTCGGACATGGGGTAATGTAAGTATTAGAGTGGATGAAAATCTTATGCTTATCACACCAAGTGGAATACCTTACGAAGATTTGACGCTCGATAATATTGTATTGGTTAATTATCTTACTTCAAAATATGAGGGAAAAATAAAACCATCATCAGAATATGGCTTACATTGCGAAATATACAAAACAAGAAAAGAAATAAATGCAGTAATTCACACTCACCAAATGAATGCATCAACTGTTGCTGTTGCACAACGAGAAGTTCCTCCAATTTTAGACGATATGGCGCAAATAATTGGTCCAAGTGTTAG
>DAOVUO010000400.1 GCA_030632545.1 Bacteroidales bacterium | reverse complement strand
CGCCCATTCCTAGATTTAAAAATATTATATCCAATCATAACGGAGTGTGTTCCAAACGATGAAGGCATTATAGCTGTTAACGAATATTCAAAAGCATACCCAAAGGAATAAGCTCCCTTATTAAAACCCGTCATTGCAATAATTGAAGCAGGAGTTCGGTATGATGCTCCAATCCAAAATTTATTTCCAAAAGACAAGTAAGCATTTACATCCATCTCAAAATCAAAATCAAAAGTAAGCTTTGCTAAATAATTAAATTCAAAAACCATATCTGAAATAAGCCTTTCTTTCCTTCCAATAGAAATATAAGCTACTGATGGTTCAAAGTCAGAAGCTAATTCAGGCTTTATTAGATTAAATACAGATACTCCAAAATGACCTCTATCTCCGTAGAACAAAATTCCGCCTGTAGCATTTGGATATATCTTTTGTTGCACACCAGCGGTTAGACCTCTATCCATTTGAGCAATAGGATCTACAAAAGAATTTGCCATTGAAAATTGAAAAACTTCAGCAGCTAATCCAAATGCCATGTGTCTATTACTAACCTTATCAACCAGTGCATGATGCGAATACGAAACTCGTCCCATTAAGCGTTGTTGTAACCCAACAACGTCTCGGCCAATTACAACACCAATTCCATGAGATTTTCCAACAAAACTAGTTAATGAAAAGCTCCCTGTTTGAGGCGCACCAGGCACACCAAACCACTGTTGTCTATCAATCAACCTCACAGACATCCCTTTAACATTATAACCAGCAGCAGCAGGATTAATTAAATAAGAATTAAAATGATAATCATAAGTAAAAGGCAAGGTTTGACTATTTACATTTGAGAAGAAAAATAAATTAATAGCGATAAAGAATATAAAAGTGCTAAATCTCATTTTTGTTTTTTTTACTTATCGGATAATTGTCATATAACCAACTTGTGACTCATTTCCATTTTTTAAATCAATGTGATAAAAATATGTTCCAGAAGGAACAAAACCACCAGTAGATAATGTACCATCCCATTCCTGATAATTTCCTTTTGATTCAAAGACCAACTTATTCCATCTGTTAAAAACACGAATAACTGCTTCCGGATATATTTCTATTTTATTAATTCTCCATAAATCATTTACCCCATCACCATTTGGTGAGAAACCATCACTTGGCTCAACAGGCTCAGTGTCAGACAAAATTTGAATTTGCAGTTCATCAGTACATCCTAATTCATCTTTAGCTATTGCGGTATACACGCCCTCTGCTAACCCCGAAAATTGATTTGAACTCTGAAACGGATAAATACCAGAAACACTATACTCAATAGCACCGTTTCCACCATTAGCAAACAATGTTGCAGAACCCAAAGAAACAGAGGAAGCAGGAATTTGAGAATAATCGTATAAATCAGGCCCAGGCATTTCTGTAACTAAAACATCATCGGTAGCAAAACATCCATCTGCATCAGAAACAGTAACACTATATGTTCCACCATCAGAAACTTGAGTCGTTTGCGTTTCAGCATTATTACTCCAAAAATAAGAGACAAAACCTGCACCAGCATCTAAAGTACCACTCTCGCCCATACAAATTTCAATATCTTGCAAATTAATTACAGGCCCATCAAAAACAATGGAAATAGCATCACTATTTTCACAATTATTTGTATCTGTAACGGTTAAAATATACTCGCCATCTATAATAACATTACGAATTGCATTTGTAGAATAATCTTCCCATTTATAAGAACCTGTACTTCCGGTATTACTAAGTGTAACAATAGTTCCATTACATGCAGGCGCATTTGCTATTAAACTAACCGTTGGTAAAGGGAAAATTTCAACACTATCAGTTAATGTATTTATAATAGATAAACCGTTAGTCCAATATTTTAATGTAACTTTATAATTTCCCGCAGAAGAAAATTGCCAACTTGCATTTACAATACTTGAAGTATCAGTATCTATAGCAGTCACACCAAAATCCCAAAAAACGGCATCTACAGCTCCTTCTACAAAAAATTCTATTGTATCTCCCAAACATTGTTGTTTTGAAAACGTAAAATCTATTTGTGATTGAAGGTTATTTACGTAAAGCATAAAAAATAATGCAAGAGTAAAAATTTTTGTCATAATTCTACTTTATTTATCTGTGCGAAAATATATATTATACATAATGAATAAACACTAAACTTAAAGATTTACAATTGTATTAACGCTTAATAATTGATAATCTTATATTCTTAATGCTCTTTTTTAACATTTTCGAGAGAAAAAACATCCAAGCGTACTATCATAGCAGTAAAAGTCCAGAATGGAATAGATATTTTATCAGTATCTAAATAATTATTTAAAACTGAATGTAAATAGTAAGTTAGCAAACCTAATAAAACTCCCAATAAAATAAGCTTCAACTTTTCATCATTGCACTGATAGTAGGCTAATATTCCAGTCTTTAATGTGAAAATTATGATTAAAATATATACAATTGCTCCTATCAAACCAGTTTCGGAAAGTGCGCCTAGGTATTCGCTATGCGCATTGCCACCATCACCAAAGTTTGTACTAATTATTGTTTTATCGTAAGAAAACTGGAATTGTGAATACTGAAATTGATACGTCCCTGGCCCCCACCCCAAAACAGGTTTCTCTGCAAATAAACGAATAGCCGCTTTCCACCTATTTATTCGCTCCAGATTTGATGCATCTGTAGCAATATTAGCCATTGACTCTACATGTTCACTAAAATCACCAGATGAATCCTGCTGATTATTTTGCAATTGAAAATAAATTGACGACCAGAAACTAAAACTAAGTAAAAGAATAATTATTCCAGAAATTGCAAGATATTTAAACTTGATTTTCAATTTTATCAATAAATATACACCTAAAGCACCAAATAAGCTTAACCACGCTGCTCGAGTATATGAATATACAAGAGCAAACATCAATAAGCTTAAAAAAAACAAACTTATCAATTTAGATAAATTCCAAGTTTTTGACCCTATTGCTATTGCTAAAACTGGTGGTATAAATAATGCTATTGTAGCACCATAAATAGTATGATCACGAAAAAATGGTGACATAACAAAATGGGATGCTTCAAAATTATTAAATCCGTACTGGCTATGCCTGAAAAGTGTATAAACTATAACAAATGATAAAGGAATGATATACAGCCAAATAAATTTAGTGAAATGTTTATATTTGGATAACCAAACATAAGAATAAAAATAATAAACTACAATATACCAAGCCTTTACAAGAGTATATTTTATCGAAACTAAAGGCAATGT
The DNA here is from genome assembly GCA_030632545.1 of Bacteroidales bacterium. Lineage (GTDB taxonomy): Bacteria > Bacteroidota > Bacteroidia > Bacteroidales > DYOH01 > DYOH01. The sequence goes on along the minus strand of DAOVUO010000400.1, from coordinate 194 downwards.
ACTTGTTAATGAAGTAAAAAAAAGCCAAGCTAAATAAGCATAAATAACCAAAGTGACAGGATGTTGCAGAAAGTCCTTTGAAATTTTTAGTCCTAGCAATAGCTTAAAAAGGAACAAAAGCATAAATGCAGCAATCAGAGGCTCTGTGGGTAAAAATAAATCAAGTCCTAATTGTGGAAAAAACTCACTTAATT
>DAOVUO010000225.1 GCA_030632545.1 Bacteroidales bacterium | reverse complement strand
CAATTCCGAAAGCTGCAAACGGGGTAACACCAAAAAAAGGTTGTGTAGCTGTAATATTTGGCTTAAAAAAACTCTAATTCTACATTTACTAAGTTAAGAACGAATATTTGCAAGGACAACATGTCCCGAACAACAGGAAAGCAATATCTCAACCGAAAACCTGTAATACAAAAGAGACTACGGTAAATTACTGTGTAATTAATCTCGCTGTGATGCCAAAAGGGTGGAGTTTTTTTATAGTGCTCTTATTTTAAGTTCGGAAAGTAGACTAAAAGCAAGAATTAATAATAATCAGTTCTAAGCACATAAAGCGTCTTCGCTGTTTCACTGATACTTAAAGTTTTTATAAAATAAGAAAAGCGATTTCAAATTTGAAATCGCTTTTCTTATTTTATATTTTAATACAAATTTATCGTCTACTACGATAGTCTTCTTGAGCTCTGTACATAGCTTTTGAATCTTCTGCTTCTACAAAATCGTTAAAAGGACCAATAGCAAGCATTTCTTGGAACAATCCTTCTTTAAGTGCATCATAAAATTCATTTGCTGTGCCTGTTGCAACTCTTGCAGCAGTAGGCTCAAGCTTATAACCTGCACGTAACTGCTTTACTTTAAGGTAATACCAATGCACCTGATCGTCGGTAATTTCATTAAGAACATCAGTATTCTCTTTCAGTTTTGAAAGCTGACTATACACTTTTTGCGCTGATTTTGCTTGAGAATTATCCCAAAATGGTCCAATCGCAAGTCTTAAAGCAGACTTATTTCCCCATAATGACTTCTTAAACTTTTCATCATCACCATAATACAGACCACCACTTGGCTTAATGATATATTCATAGAGCTTAGTTTCCTTATTCTTTTCCATTCTTACATTAAGAAAAAACCAGTACTCTTTCTCGGGTTTAACCATAAACACATCGTCAGTTTCTTGAGCTATTAAACTAGGCATAAGAAACATAAGCAAAAATAAAACACTATAAATTTTAAGTTTTGTTTTCATAATTTTTTGTCCTTTCCATTGAGCAATTAGGTAAAATGCAGCAAAAATCAAGCCACCTATTTACTCTGTATCACCACTTGTAAGATGTTTAACTGGCCGCAAAGGTTGCATTTTAATTACGAATTATTTACTAAAATTTAGTTAAAATTACGAATTATAAAACAAGCTACAAATTTATAATAAATCGCTTGCAAGTTCAGCTAAAGCACTTCTTTCGCCTTTCATTAAATTAAGATGGCAAAAAATAGACTGACCTCTCATTCTATCCGACAAATAACTTAATCCATTTGATTGTGTATCCAAATAAGGTGAATCAATTTGATGTATATCACCTGTAAATACCATTTTCACATTTTCACCTGCGCGTGTAATAATTGTTTTAATTTCGTGAGGGGTTAAATTTTGTGCTTCATCTACAATAAAAAATACATCAGACAAGCTTCTTCCTCTAATATAAGCAAGAGGTGTAATTAACAATTTTTCGTCATCAAGCATAGATTGTATGCGAATAAAGTCTTTACTTTGTGCACTATATTGATTTTTTATTACCGATAAATTATCAAACAATGGTTGCATAAAAGGGCCAATTTTTTCATTTGCAGAGCCAGGTAAATACCCCATATCCTTATCAGATAGTGCCACCAATGGTCTAGCTAAAAATATTTGTTTGTAAACTCGGCGTTGCTCCAAAGCTGCCGCTAATGCCAAAAGCGTTTTTCCTGTACCAGCTTTCCCGGTTAAAGCAACAAGCTTAATATCTGGATTTAACAATGCAGCTAATGCAAAGGTTTGCTCAATATTACGTGGCTTAATCCCATAAGCAGGGTGTTTTTCAATTCGTTCAATGGCATTTTCGGCTTTATTAAAATATGCTAAACCAGATGAAGTACCACTTTTAAGTAACATGTATTGCTTGTTTTTAACCTTATCTTCAATACCTAAATCTGTTGGTTCAATAGAACTTTTGCTGTGATAAAACTGATTTAAACTATAATTGTCTTCCAATTCTATTTCGGGTACTTTTTCGTATAGTGCCTCAATATTCTGAACCTTGTCTGTTTCGTAATCCTCTGTTAATAAATTAATAGCCTTTGCTTTCATTCGCAAATTAATATCCTTTGAAACCAAAATAACTTTTCGCTCATGAAATTTATAATGCAAAAATTCGGCAATAGATAAAATCCTATGATCAGCAATTGGTTCAGAAAATGATTCTTTCATCACCTTGCTAAATTTTTTTCCCGTCTCAATAAACAAGTTACCTTTATTTTTCCCTAGAAGAACACCCTCACCAAATAATTCCTTACCAGCAATCTTATCTAACTCTCGCATAAAAGAACGAGCATTAAAATTTATAATGTCATTTCCTTTCTTAAATTTATCTAATTCTTCAAGAACGGTAATCGGAATTACCACGTCATTTTCCTGAAAATTAAAGATACTCATATACTCGTGCAAAATTACATTGGTATCTAAAACAAAAATTTTTCTCTCCTGTGCCATTTTACTTACTTTTGATTTTCTTTTTTAAAGTTATGACATTATTGTTAAATATACAATGAGAAACCAACTAAATATAGATTACGAACAAACAATAAATTTTCTGTTTAGTCAATTGCCAATGTATCAACGTCAAGGAAAGGCAGCATACAAAGCTAATTTAGATAATACAAATGAGCTCGATAGTTATTTAAACCATCCTCACCAAAAATACAAAACAATACATATTGCTGGTACAAATGGTAAAGGCTCAGTTTCGCACATGCTGGCTTCTATATTTCAAAGTGCTGGCTATAAAACAGGACTTTATACATCGCCACATTTAGTGGATTTTAGAGAAAGAATTAAAATAAATGGCGAGTTAGTATCTAAAAAGTTTGTTGTTGACTTTGTGAAAAAGCATACTGATTTTTTTAGTAAACTAAAACCTTCATTTTTTGAACTAACTGTTATAATGGCATTTGAATATTTTGCGCAAGAAAATATAGATATTGCAATTATTGAAGTTGGAATGGGTGGAAGATTGGATTCTACAAATATTATTTCTCCTGAATTAAGCATTATTACAAATATTGGACTTGATCATACCCAATTTTTGGGTGATAGCTTGGCAAAAATTGCTGGTGAAAAAGCAGGAATTATAAAAACTCAAATACCTGTTTTAATTGGTGAATACACATCAGAAACAAAAACAGTATTCGAAAAAAAGGCAAAAGAATTAAATTCCGCTCTTTTTTTTGCTGATAATTTTTATTCGCTTGAATATGCTCTACAAAACATTAACGAAACACAAACAATACATATAAAAGACTTACAAACAAGTACTAAAAAAGAATTTGAGCTTGATTTATTAGGTCATTATCAGCATAAAAATATACTTACAACTTTAAGTGCAATAAATTTAATTCAAAAGAAATTTACTATCAGTAATAACATGATTGTTGAAGGACTTAAAAATGTTATTAAAAACACAGAACTTTTAGGCCGATGGCAAATCATTAACCGTAATCCATTGACAATTTGCGATACTGGCCATAATAGTGAAGGACTGAAAGAAATTGTTTCACAAATATTTAAGTATCCCTTTAAAAAACTACATATTATTTTTGGTACAGTTGACGACAAAAATACTGATAAAATTCTCTCATTATTACCTAAAGAGGCTAATTACTACTTTACAAAAGCGTCTATTCCTAGAGCCTTGAATCAAAATAAACTAGCCAAAAATGCAGAAAGCTATGGTTTAAAAGGAAATACTTATGAAACAGTTGAAAAAGCATTTTTAGCTGCAAAAAATGAGGCCAATAAAAATGATTTTATTTTTATTGGCGGAAGTACTTTTATTGTAGGCGATTTATTAAGTTTACTTAATTCTAATTTACCAACTTTAATTCGTTAAGTTTTAAGTGCTAAGTTTCAAGTGTTTTAATTGACTCGGTTGGTTTTAAAACAAGGCAATGTTTTGTTTTCCAAAGTTTAATCAACTCTTTGGCACTGATAGTTTTTATACCTTCCGCAGGGTCGCCAATTATAAAACTGTTTTCCTTTTTGCCGTAAACAACAATGTAATGTTCAAGTAGTTCATCTTTGAGAATATGCAAAATAACAGGTTCTTTTATTTTTGAAATGCCTTCAATGTCAGCTTTCATCCCTTTTGCATTAAAACCTAACTCATTTGCAGCCTGATACAAACCCAAAAGTGTTGTACCTTGCTTATCTGTTCCGCTTAATTCACGCAAACGCTCTAACGAACTGTTGCTATTATGATATTTCAGAACAGATTGTAAGCAAGCTACTCCACAATCGGCTTGGTCGTGTTGTTTCGTAAAACTCCTTTTTATTCCCTTATTCATTGGGTATTTCTGCAACTATTTTTTCAATTGGTACAACTCCTTTAAATTGCTTTATCAACTCTTTTTCTTTTGAGAATATAAATATTGAAGGGCAACTTTTTACGTTGAGTTCATTTTTTAGTTCGCCTGTTTTATCGCTGAAAAAATAATGTTTGTCTATTTTAAAATATGAAGCAAACTTAGTAATTCTATCCTGATTTTCTGACGATACTAAAAAAAGCTTTGTTTTATTAATTTTTTCAATATTTTCAGCTATCGAGCTAATTTCATCTACACAAAATTGACAGTTTGTTTTAAAATACAGGACAATAATCGTTTTGTTTGAATGAAATATTACTGCTGAGTTCCCTTTTAAGTCAATTAGTTCTATTTGCTTTCTAATTTTTTTTCGTTTTTAGAGTGGTAAACTTTTTTATGTAAATCTGGTAAAGTTTTGTGTTGTTATACACAGTTTACTGTGATAAGCTACTAATGGTGCAACATGAGCTTAAATCGGAAAATTTACGTGAATTTACTTCTCGTAAGCCTTTGCTTGATAGTCAGTTGTGTCTCTTTTTGTCGCAATATAGAAAATGTATTTGAAGTAATTTTTACACAATCGGTATCATACAAATTTCGCAAAAATCATAACAGAAAACAGCTAATCACAAATTTCGGTTATAATATTAGCATCTGGCGAATAAATTTTTGTCCCTGCCGGAATATTTATTACTGAGCCAGCTAAAGCATTTGAAAAATAAGTCCTTCCGCCCATATCTGCTTTAGTATAAATTTTAACTTGTTTACCTTTTTTCCAATAATAACAAAAATATCCACTATTTGTAGAGTGATTTATAGTATTTAGCATCTCCTGAGTATTATGGAAGTATGAGAATAACGACTGCCCATCCTCAATAACAATAAAATAGCTTTTCCCATTACTTGGGATTTTATAATTTTCCGAAAAATCAAGCTTAGTTTCTTTTCCTTCAATTGAGTTAATTGTTGCCAAACCTTTATTATTAATATAATTCCAATTTTT
>DAOVUO010000284.1 GCA_030632545.1 Bacteroidales bacterium | reverse complement strand
GCTTTTTGAGAGAAAGAAATTAGGGCTATCAATTGTCAATTATCAATTACCAATTACGATTTACGATTGATAATTGGGCTGGCGCAAGCCAATTAACCATTCACCATTAACCATTGAGAATCTAAGACCTGCTAGCGTGCTTGCACCTAGTAGCGTCTGGGGAATTACGATTTACGATTGGGCTGGCGCAAGCCAATTAACAATTAATTACTATTTGCTATTTTGCTTACGCCTGATAATCCGAGATTTAGAATAATAGATTAGAGATTTTATTTCATAACAATTCCTTAAAACAAACGCATAATAATAAAAATCTTTATTTTCAACCTTAATAGAAAAGGATAGGTAGAAATAACAAACCTTATTATCATCTATTCAGAACTGACTGTATTTTAATCAAATAAGAATTTAGACAAATTTTTCCTTAACCCGTTTGCCACAATAGTTTCCTTTGGGATTGTCTATTTATTCGCATATTTGCAGTAAAAAATATGCTACTGTATGATAAAGCTAAAACAACTAAAAAAGCACGACTGTCCCCTATTCTACCAATGGATAAACGACAAGGATACGATACAGTATTCTTTATCCTTATTTCAACGGATTAATACCAAAAAGGAAATTAAAGCTTGGTATTTGAAACTATTAAGAGATAACAAAAATATTAATTTGGGAATCTATCTCGATAAAACAAACAAATTAATCGGTTATGCTGGCTTATCAAATATTTCAAATACAAACAAATCGGCGGAATATTTTATTTTTATTGGAGATAAAGAATACTGGGGAAGTGGAATTGGAAGCCAAGTAACAAAGCAAATTATTGAACTTGGCTTTAGCAAGTACAAACTAAACAGAATAATGCTTACAGTATCAGAACTAAATATTGGCGGAATTAAAGCGTACAAAAATGCTGGTTTCAAAACAGAAGGAATAATGAGACAAGCCAACTTTAGAGAGGGAATTTTTCATGATAAATTAATCATGTCTATTCTAAAATCAGAATGGATAACAAAGTAAAATTACAGTACAAAATTATAGTTTTAAGGAAAAAACACATTGTAATGCCGAACAATAAACATGCTATGGAGAAAAACTTAAAGCTACATTGGAATAAGACCTACGAAAAAACAGAAATTGAAAAACTTGGATGGTACGAAGATAGCCCAGAACCATCCTTACGCTTAATAAATAAGTGTAAACTCGATAAAAATGCTTCCATACTAAATGTTGGTGCAGGTGTCACAATGCTCGTAGATAAATTAATAGAACAGGGGTACAACAATATCATTGTCAATGACTTAAGCTCAATAGCATTGGATAAACTAAAAATGCGTATAGGAAATAATAACAGCAATTCTATTAGATGGATTGTTGATGATTTAAGTAATTCCACCAAATTAAATAAACTAGAAAATATTGATTTATGGCACGATAGAGCCGTATTACATTTTTTTTATACTGAAAAAGAACAAATGGCCTACTTTAAATTGCTAAAAAGCGTTGTAAAACTAAATGGCTTTGTCATTATTTCTACTTTCAGTCTAAATAGTGCAACAAAATGTAGCGGACTACCTGTTCATCGTTTTAATAAAGAAATGCTACAAATAAAGCTTGGAAATAGATTTATTTTACTTGAAACATTTAATCATATATACACAATGCCTTCGGGAGATAAAAGAGAATATGTTTATACTCTTTTTAAGCGAACACAGTGATAATAAACAAGTTACACTTTAAACTCTTTTATTGTAGATTTTAAAGAATGTGCCTGAGATAATAATTCTTCTGATGATGTTGCTATCTCTTCTGAAGAAGCTGTATTTATATTCGTAATTTCGATTAAACTTTGTATCGAATTATTTATTTGCTCAACACCCGTTTGTTGCTCCCTACTTGCTAATACTATATCTTCTACCAATTCTGCACTTTTTAGTATCTCAGGAACAAGCTCACTTAAGCTATTCTTAGCTTTATCCGACATTTTTATTCCTGATTTTGATAGATCCTCAATTTCCTTTGCAGATAAACGACTTTTGTCAGCAAGTTTTCTAACCTCATCGGCAACCACAGCAAAGCCCATTCCTTGTTCACCAGCTCTCGAAGCTTCAATAGCTGCATTAATAGATAATATGTCCGTTTTTCTAGCTATTTCTGTAATTACATTTATTTTCTTACTTATTTCTAATGTTGCATTTATCGTATCAATAAACTGACCATTACTCACTTTCATTTGCTCCGATGATTTTTTTGCTATTTCACCAGTCATATCTGCTCTACTCACATTTGAGTTTATGGTAGCCAACATTTCTTCCATAGAAGAAGATATTTCTTCGGTAGAAGCTGCTTGCTCAGCGGCTCGCTCCGATAAGGCTACTGTAACACTAGACAATTGCTGTCCTGTTTTTAAAACTGAATCTGTGATTTCATCTATTTTAGTAATAATTGACTTAAAGTTGAAATTAATCTTATTTATGGAGCTAAATAAGATTCCTATTTCATCATTTCTATCTTCAGGAAGGGTAAAATCAACCTCTTTATTTGCTATTCTTTCTTGAGCTTGAACAATCTCATTTAAAGGATTAAATATCTGCTTACTCATAAAATAAATAATAATAAATGTAAGAACAATAGATAAAATTAATGTTGTAATAATACTAAAGAGCAATGATTCTGCAATATCTGAATACAATTCCCACGTTTGAACTGTTCCTAATATAAATGATTCAATTTTTTCATTATAAAAATATGCTAATGTAACAGTATTACCCTTAACATCTAATGTATTAAAACTACCAATATTCATATTTGTAGTAGAATACAGTTTAAAATTTGAACTATCCTTTATATTAATCCCTTCTAACTTAGGATGTATCAAAATATTTCCAGTTTTTTCAACTAGCAAAAATATGCCACTTTTATATTCATTACGTTTAAACAAATCTTTTAGTTCAGAAAATTCCTTTTCTTTTAAGCCAACATATAAAATTCCTTTAATTTTACCATTTATATAAATAGGTTCGTAGGCAGTTAAATACCAGTCGTTAACTACATAAGCTCGGCCAGTATATGTTTGTCCTTGCTCCACTGCTTTTATAACTGGCGATTCATTTGGAATAAAAGTACCAACAGCTCTTGTGCTATCTAATTTCATTACATTAGTAGAAATACGCAAATAACCACTATCAATTTTTTGAAATATTGTTACTGTTTCAACAGAAAGTTTTTTTATTTTATCAACTAATAAATAATTTTCATGTATAGGAAATCGACCAATTTGCCATCTATTTAACTTTACAGAGTGACTTTCTTTAGTAATCTGATTAACAGCATCAAGGGTGATTGTATTTTCAGAATTTTCAAATAAAGTACCAGTAGTATAAAATACTGTATGAGCCAAACTCATTGCAGTATTTACCATTTTTTGTCTATCATTTATATGTATATCTACAGTTTCAGATAACTTTTTAAGACTAAGCTCCAAGTGGATATTTGCCTTATCTATTAGTTTACTTTTCTGAATGCTATACCTCACTAGTGCATTAATACTTATAAGCACAAAAATAATTATGCCCAAAGATGCTCCAACCTTCATTTTTAAAGAAATATTATTCATAAATATATATATTAATTTAAATACCAGAGTACAAATGTACGCAATTATAGTCACTTACGTGTTAATATTTGTCTACTATTTGCTATATTTTTTTTAAAAGAATGCGACTGTATCTTATTGCCTTTCTTATAGAAACTACTATCTTTATACCGTTCATACATTATAAACAATGAATTATTTAGCCCTTTTAAAAAAATAAAAATGATAGTAGATTTAAGAAGCGATACAGTAACTAAGCCCTCAAAAAAAATGCTAGAGGCTATGTTTAATGCCAAAGTGGGAGATGATGTTTTTGGCGAAGATCCAAGTATTAACGAACTAGAGGAGCTTACTGCCAATATGTTTGGTAAAGAAGCTGCACTTTTTGCCCCAAGTGGGATAATGACAAATCAATTAGCCATTAAAGTACACACAGTTCCGGGTGATGAAGTTATTTGCCACAGATTATCACATATTTACAATTTTGAGGGTGGCGGTATCGCCTTTCACTCAGGCTCATCAGTACGACTAATTGAAGGGAATAATGGCATTTTTGATGTTGATGATATTTTGCAAAATATTAATCCCGACAATGTTCATTTTCCAGTAACATCCTTAGTTTCTGTTGAGAACACAGTAAATAAAGGTGGTGGAGCCATATATCCTTTTGCTAAATTACAAGCAATGAGTAAAGTATGTAAAGAGAATAATCTTAAAATTCATGTAGATGGGGCAAGATTATTTAATGCTTTGGTTGCAACTGGCGAAACGGCTCAGCAACACGGTGAACTATTTGATTCAATTTCAATTTGTTTAAGTAAAGGTTTAGGCGCACCAGTTGGCTCTCTATTAATTGGCGATAAAGCTTTTATTCACCGTGCTAGGCATTTTAGACGAATGTTTGGAGGCGGAATGCGACAGGCAGGCTTTTTAGCGGCCGCAGCTATTTATGCATTAAAAAATAATGTGGATAGATTAAAAATTGACCATCAACGGGCTAAAATAATTGCAGAAAATGTAGCTAAACTACCGTTTGTTGTTAATGTACTAG
>DAOVUO010000040.1 GCA_030632545.1 Bacteroidales bacterium | reverse complement strand
GAAGCGAATCTATTATTAATGCTAATAGTCCGTATAGAGACGATTATGCAAATGTTACGCCTAATCCTGAGTCAATAATTTTAAACACATATTATGCTAGAATAGGTATAGCTTATAAGTTTAATTGATTTTCCATCGTCCACAAGACTTGGAAACGTCTAAATAGTGAGTTAAACTTTGTCAAACTTGCGGTTATTGTTTACTCCCGACTAAATTGGGAAACAATTACAAAATTGTACCGAACTATTGTATAAAATATTAACTAAAAAAACAAAACCATGAAAAAAAATGTATTATTACTAATCTTAATTCTTGGACTAACTGTAAATTCAGTTTTTTCGCAAGAGCAATTGTTGATTTCAACTAGCGGAAATAATGCAAAAATTAGTATTATCCGTGGGAATAATATAGATAATAAATTTTCTGTTTTTCTGAATTTACAATGGGTTGATGATGATTTAAATCCAGTTTCTGATAATAAAATGTCATTAGTTTTGCATAAGGATAATATTAAAATTGAACCAGAGGGATTGTTGATTTGTGATAATTTTAAAAATGAAAATATTTTAGAATTTAATGAAAATATTGAGTTAAGTTTTTCGTACACTGATTTATCATCCACAGAGGAAATAAGTTTTTCCTTAGATTTTCAAAAGAGAGAAACTGGGTTATTGGGAACTTCAGCGTTTGCTATAAAAAATCCACAAAGTTTGTCTGTAAGTTATACAGATTTTGATCCGCCCTATATAACTATCACAAATCCTGCGATTAAACGTGGCTTTAAGTCAATAATTGATTTGCAGAATATTAAATTTATTGGAAGTTTAACGGATGTCTCTGAGATAAACTATTTGAAAGTAAATGGCCATAAAGTAGCGGTAACAAATAATCGTTTTAGCGTTCCTATTCGCTTAGAAGAAGGGGCAAATATCGTAATTGTTGAAGCAAAGGATGCAAATAATAATAGCGTGACGCAAAAATATGAAATTGAGTATCTTCCACCTTTGGAGAAGCAAGATATTGCAAATTTGAATTATCATGCATTAATCATTGGAGTTGAGGATTATGAAGATATTGCAATAGGACATTTAAGTAATCCTATAAATGATGCTCAAAAGCTATGTAATGTATTGACAGAAAAATATTTGTTTGATAGCACGAACGTTCATTTTTTAAAAAATCCAACACGTTTAGAAATTATTGAGGCTTTTGAAAGTTTGGCAAATAAGCTTGGCAGTACAGATAATTTGCTGATTTTCTATGCAGGACATGGTTATTGGGACGAGAATAAAAAGCTTGGTTATTGGCTGCCTTCCGATGCAAGTAAGAGCAATCCTGCTAATTGGGTGCGAAATTCAACTATACAGGATTATATTTCGGTAATAAATACACAGCATACACTGCTTATTGCAGATGCTTGTTTTAGCGGTTCAATTTTTAGAACCAGAAAAGCATTTGCAGATGCCACTTTGGGAATTAATAAATTATACGAATTACCAAGTCGAAAGGCAATGACAAGTGGTACTTTGAAAGAAGTTCCAGACGAAAGTGTTTTTCTTAAATTATTGGTAAAACGTTTGGAGAAAAACGAAGTAAAGTATATATCGGCAGAGAGTATTTTTGTTAGCTTTAAGGAAGGTGTTTTAAATAATAGTCCTAATATCCCTCAATTTGGAACAATTCAAAATGTTGGTGATGAGGGGGGCGATTTTATTTTTATTAAAAGAGATTGAAAATCATCCGATGTCAAAAAAATCACAAACATCTGGCAAGACCTTCAAGCGTCTGGTTTGTAAATTGAAGATTTGACGAAAAAAGCTTCCCGAAAGTTTTAAAGCTTTCGGGAAGCTCCATAAATACCTAAAACGTTTCTCATATATATCTGGATAAATTATAGAGTCTGCTGTAAAGACTGCTTCCTTCGTCGCAGTGACGTTCTACAATGCACGTCACTGCGACGAAGGAAGCAGTCTCTTTTTTACTTTTCTACTCTTCTAAAAAAGAACTCTTCGTGCAATTCGACAAAAAACTCTCAAAGTTCTTTTTAAAACCCACAAATGCACTTTATACAAATACGATTTTAAAAGCAAAACTTTGACCTTTTTATAAATTATTATCAAACGGATTAAAAACCACTACTCCATCAATTTTATCAAAATCTTTTTGATTGCGTGTTACTACTGTCAAATTGTTTACAAGTGCTGTCGTAGCAATAATTGCATCACCAAGCTTTATATTATACTCTTGCTTTATTTCAATAATTGTTTCAACCAAATCATCAGATAATTGAATAACATTTGCGTGTTTTATAAACTCCTTAGCCTGAGAGTACTTTTCACTATCTAAATAATCCTTAAACCCCAAAAACTCAATTTTTGTAATAACCGAAATATTAAAAGACTTCTCAAAAATTGAAATCACTTTTTCTTTCTGCTCATCACTTAATTTTCCATCAAAAAAATAAATCAAAATATTAGTATCAATAAGAAAATCCTTGGCCCCATTCATCTCTTGCATTTTTTAGATAATTATCAATTTTATCTGCACCTACATCGCTCAAACCAAAATATTTTGAAAAATCAATGTTCAAATCCTTTTCGAGCTCTTTTGGCTTGTATGGAATTATAATTATTTCCACTTTGTCCGTTAAGATGTAATTTGGAAGTTTAAAGTTTATTATACCGTTTTTAACTTCAACAATTTCTCTTATTGCAATCATTCTATTTTTTCTTTTCTGCAAGTTAGAAATTATAAATAAGAATTCCAATATTTGCCTTTTAAAAAACATCTGGTAAGAACTTGAAGCGTGCGCAGCTCCTTCAAGCGTCTGATTGAAAATTGAAGATTTGACAAAAAAAGCTTCCCGAAAGTTTTAAAACTTTCGGGAAGCTCCATAAATACCTAAAACGTTTCTCATATATATCGAACTAAATTATAGAGTCTGCTGTAAAGACTGCTTCCTTCGTCGCAGTGACGTGCATTGTAGAACGTCACTGCGACGAAGGAAGCAGTCTCTTTTTTACTTTTCTAAAAACGAACTCTTTGTGCAATTCGACAAAAAATATTTAAAATAATTAGGCACGGCAATCATGCCGTGCAAATTAAGGTTTCGCATTATTCTGCTTTAGCCAACATCAATAATATATTCCGTAGCGTGAATGTAAAAAAAAAAACTTCCCGAAAGTTGCTTTAATGGCATGTCTGCTTTCAATAATATGTTTTGGATTTTGAAGGGAAGCTTTCGGGAAGTTCTTACACTTATATCCAACGGCTATGAAATTTTATAATTGATAAAATCATATTGGTATAAATTGTTTTTCCTATTTTCGTCCAATGGATTCTATAATAAAGAAATTACTAATAAAGAAAGATGGTGGTCATTTGGTTTTGAATGCGCCCAAAGGATATGAAGACTGGTTAAATGAATTATTAGGCGATTTTGAAATTAAAGTAGGGCAGGAGCTCGATTGGCTTTTGATATTTGCTGCAAATCAGGCAGAATTAAAGCAATTTTATACGCAAATTTCATCATTTATTGGTGAGCAAACTATTTTTTGGGTGGCATATCCAAAGAAAAGTTCAAAAATGAAAAGCGATATTTCACGAGATAAAGCTTGGGATGAAATTTATTCCAATGGATATAGAACAGTTTCATTAGTATCTTTGGATGAAACTTGGTCGGTAATGAGGTTTGCAGTAGGCGAAATGCCCGATTTAGAGAAGAAAAAACCACAAAAGCTAATTCTTCCTCTTGAATTGAAAGAAGCTTTTAAGCAGGATAATCAGATAGCCATTTTTTTTAATTCTTTGACATATACCAACCGAAAAGAGTATCTAAACTGGATTAATGAGGCTAAAAAGGATGAAACTCGTCAAAAAAGAATAGAAAAAACAATTGAATTACTTATGAGAAAGCAGAAAACAAAGTAATGTATTTTTCTAAATAACTGAATGGTAGTGTTTTATGCTGTGTTTTTACATCATTAGGCACGGCATTCATGCCGTGTTAATTAAGGTTTAGTATTTTTCGGCTTTAGCCAAAATTAATATATTATATTTTGGCTAAAGCCTCAATACCTTTAATATGAATATATTCCGTAGCATGAATGCTACGGCTAATTATGTAGAACATCACTAATGAAATGCCACGGTTAATGATTAAGAATATTATACATAAAATGCAATTTGTTGTTTAATTATGAAATTCTTACATCATTAGGCAAGGCATTCATTCCGTGCAACAAATGATTCAATATTTCGTCATGTGTTTGTACATCATTTTGATTAATAATTAATTGTCTTTAATATCGCGAAAATGTAATTAATTGATTATTAATTTATTCGTGATAAAAAATTAATGAAGTATTTGCTCTTGTAATTAGCTTAAAAATTTGTAATTTAGCATTAGAAAAAATGCATTTACATGAAAACAAATAAAGTAATTTTAATGCCTGTTGATTTTGGTGAGCAGGCACTGTTGGCGGTTGATTATGCTGCATATTTTGCCGAAAAAGACGAATCTTCTATTTTATTACTCACTGTAATTGAGGAGAGCTCATGGTTAGCAAAGTTTATGAGTGCCGAAAAGCATGCAGAGATAAAAATGGCGGCAGAGGCAGAATTAAAAAATATGGCTACAAAATTATCAGCAAAATATACGGCTGTTAAGTTTGATATCAGAATAGAATTTGGTAAAGCTTATGTGCAGATATTGAAAGTGGCAAATGAAATACTTCCAGAGTTTATAATGGTTGGAAAAACAGAAAAACCAAATTTAACTCAGTTGGTCTTAGGCTCTAATACACAGCACCTTATTCACGAATCAAAGTATCCTGTTTTATCAATTCGTGGCTCTGTCAATTTACAAGAAGTTGCTTCTGGTGAAATGAATTTTGTTGTTCCTCTTGATGTTACTAAAGAGGTAAACGACCAATTAACGGCGGCCGTTGAATATGGAAAATTATTTGATGCACGTATAGATTTATTTACAGTTTTAAATAAAAATAGTGCGGCATTAGAAATAAAAGCTCTAACTAAATTGCATCAAGCTAAAGAAATTATGGATGCAGAAGGTCTAAAATCTACCGAAAAAATGGTTAAGCAAATTGATAGGTCGGTTTCTGAGATGATTATAGACTATGCTGATGAGATAAAAGCAGAACTTATTATTATTTTAACTCAGCAAAATATTAGTACAGTAAATTATTTTTTAGGAACAACAGCAAAAGCACTTTTGCAGACTTCTGATATACCCGTAATGAGCGTATTGCCATGGGATGATACTAAAGATACTGTATTTAATTTCTTTGTTGATCCGCTTGGTGTTTTGTAGTAAAAAAAATATTACGCATTACAATAGTTCTTCGAGCAATAAGCAACTATTGTATTAAACACCCTAATAATTTAGGTGTGCAAATAAAAACAAAACTCTAGAATTTAAATTCTAGAGTTTTGTTTTTTAAAATTTTAATTCAGAAAATGGGATGTATAAATACATATAACCAGTTCCTGGATAATGTCTATAGTCGCCATATCCTAATTCTGCTGCTGGTCTAAGACTAACGCCAATATGAAAACCAATTTTTGGCAAAAGATAGTCTAATCCAATGATTCCATTTATACCAAATCCCATAAAGCGATTTGTCCAATCTGGAGTATCGAATACGAATTTTGGGTCAGCACTATATCTTACAAATGCACCAAATCCTGCTACTAATGTAAGGTTTGGCTCTGAACTTACAAACGGAATGACATAAAGTTTGTTTAAAGCTAAGCCAAGTCCGGCATGCTCAAAAGTGGCTAAAATTTCAAATTTTCTATTTTGCTCTATTGGCTTGATATAAGAAATTCCTCCTCTATAGCTAAAATATATTCCTAAATCAGCATTATTTGAAGAACTCTCTTGAGCAGATAAAATGTTTCCTATTAAAATAGGTACAATAAGGATGAAAATAAATTTACTTCGCATTTTTTTTTAATTAATAATTATCGAGCACGAAATTATTAAAATTTTCCAATTTTCAGACTAAAATTTCCAATTGGGCCATTTAAAGGGTATTTATCTATATTATCAATACTTATTGATGTAGTTTGCATATATGCTAAACCTATTCCCATTCTTAAGTGTTTTAATACATTAAATTCAAGTTGTGCAGCAGGTTGAACGTAAGCAAAAATATCACTGTCTAAAGTTCGGTATTCCGAATAGTAATCCCATTCGTCAGCATACCATGTGTTTGAAGTATAGTCAATAACATGCGAAATTCCACCAAAACCAATACTTATAGGAAAAGTGACATGTACGGGTAATTTTGGAAGGAAAGCAATTTCAAAAGTTAATCCACCGTATCCGCTTTTTAAGGCAGTTGCTTCATTATAATAGTTGTCGTAATCGAATGGTGAACCATAGTATCCGCCATTAAAACCTAATGAAAATGTGTGGTTTACAATCCAACCCATTCTAAAGTTCATTCCTGTAGCTTGCCAGTCCTGATAATCAATAAATTGAGCATCCATACCCATGTAAAAGCCACGTGTTTTAACTTCGCCAAAAATAGTTTTAATTTCATCTTTTTTCTTCTCTGGCTTTATAAACACACTTTTTGGTGATTCACCATAAACTGGTGTTTCTTCTTCAATTATAGTTTCGTTTTGTGCCCAAGAACTTGTTGCGATGGCCAAAATAAGGCCAATTAGAATTAATTTTCTCATTTTTTTTTAATTTTTTGGTTTTATAGATAAAATAATTTTGCTTTTTTACTTTAGACTTTAAATTTCAAATTTTCCACATTTTACTGGTAATATAAATTAACCGCAGCTTTTTTATCTTTTATTTTAAGTAATTATTCGTCAAATGTTTGTAACAATGGTTCGTTAAGATTTACTAAATTTATTGTTTCAAAATTGTAATCAGTTAATTATAAGGGATATAGTCGGTAGAATAAAATTTAGTAAATCTATGAATTTCAGTAATTTATGAAAAATAAACGGCCTGTCCCGATTATCGGGGAACTATTATGTAATAAATACACTTATTTTGCTGTTTTAGGATGACAGTAAAATTTTTTGTTAAATAAATCTGAGTGAAATGTAAGTTGTTGATAATTAGTTTAAGTTGGCTTTGCAAACTAGTACTAAATGATGTTGAAATGCCTTTTATGTATACTAATTCATAATTTGAACTTAAGCTTATCCTATTTTTTAGCTTTACTAATGTTTTTTGAGTGATATTTGGTTGTGACTTAATTGTTTGTGTTTTTTACTGAGTTAAATAGGAGTGATTCTTATTTAATTTAGTAAAAAAAATATATCTTTGTTATTAGAATTTCGAAAGTATTCGCAATGATATAAATTTATATATTTGATTAAAAATATCGCCTTTAGAGATTAGGGGGATTTAAATTGGGTAGTGGAAAATTGAAGTGCTGTGGATTAAAAAAAATGATTGCTGCTATGGTTGAAATAAAATTTTTGGCTATATTAGAGGGCGGATATAAGTTTTTTACTTGGTTTAATAATCTGGAATATATGGATTGCTTGCAACTATAAATGGTAATTTTATGGTTGGTGATAGTAGAAAAGCTATAGTTATCGGTTCAATAATATTGGCACATGAATTTGCTGGTTCTATTTTAATAAAATGGAGCAAAACAAATTTTAAAATCTATAAAACAAACTTGAATTAACTTATACGTTTTTAATTTACAAATTAGACGTATTTATTTGAATAAATAGATGAAAAAGGCAAATCAAAAAGTAGTAATTACAACTCAGGAAGAAAATCAGGCAAATAGATTTACAGATTTATTAGAGAATAGAGGTTTTAACGTTGTTAATTATCCAATGATTAGAATTGAGTCTGTTCAAATTAATGATGAAATAAAAAAGCAGTTTGACTCGATAAATGATTTTACTTGGCTAATTTTTACAAGTAGGAGTGGTGTAAAGGCATTTATAAAGTTGTGGAATCAATATAAAAATGAAATCCCTGATTTGTCTGCGAATAAAATTGCAACAATTGGACATGCTACAGCAAAGGTATTAGAGGAAAATGATATAAAAGTTGATTTTGTTAATCCAGGTACAACGTCTAATGAATTTATGTATTATATTGATAAAGACGATGTAATCACAAATATGGATAGTATATTACTTATTTTAGGGAATTTGGCTCTTGATTCTTTACGGTTAAAATTAAGAGAAATAACATCAAAAGTTGAGCGAATTGATGTTTATCAAACATCTTATGTAAAGAAAGTTTATACAGAATTAGATAAGGCTATTGTTTCAGATAATTATTCATTACTTGTTTTTACAAGTCCTTCAGAATTTGATAATTTCCTTCGTCATTGTGAGAAAAATATTAAGGATAAAACAAAATTAAGAATTGCCAGTATTGGTAAAACAACCTCAAGGTTTATTCAATTAAAGGGCTATCCCATAGCTTTAACTTCACCAAAATCTACAATTGAAGACTTGGCCGAATTGGTTGCGGAATACATTAAAAATTGAAAGTGTAACTGTTTGATTGTTATCTAGTTGATAGGTTGTGGCTTTGCAATTTACAATTTTTGAAAATTGGCAATCGTATGTAATTTTATGAGTTATAACTTTTTATGGAAAGTTTGTAGTTAAGGAATTGTATGTTTTTTTGAAATAAAAAAAAGTCATATCAAAACACAATGAAAAGTGTAGTTTTGATATGGCTTTTTTTATATTTTTACTACTCTTGTAGCTTTTTTAAAGCCTTTCTAATTTTTGTTTCCAATTCTTGAGATAATTCAGGATTATCCATAATTAGCTGCTTTACAGCATCACGTCCTTGTCCTAGGCGAGTTTCACCGTAACTGTACCACGAACCACTTTTTTTAATAATTTCGTAGTCTACACCAAGGTCAACAATTTCACCAACTTTTGAAATTCCTAAGCCAAACATTAGGTCAAATTCAGCTTTACGGAATGGTGGTGCAACTTTATTTTTTACAACTTTTACACGAGCCCTATTTCCTTTAACTTCATCGCCATCTTTAATTTGCCCAATTCTTCTTATGTCTAAACGAACAGAGGCATAGAATTTTAGCGCATTACCACCCGTTGTTGTTTCAGGATTACCAAACATTACACCAATTTTTTCGCGTAATTGATTGATAAATATAATAGTAACATGTGTTTTGCTAATATTTGCAGTAAGTTTTCTTAATGCCTGAGACATTAAACGGGCTTGTAAACCCATTCTTGAATCGCCCATTTCGCCTTCAATTTCTGCCTTTGGTGTTAATGCTGCAACGGAATCTATTACTACAATGTCAACGGCACCAGAACGGATTAAATGGTCTGTAATTTCTAATGCTTGTTCACCATTATCTGGTTGAGAAATATATAGATTGTCGATATCTACGCCTAAGCTTTTTGCGTAAGTAGGGTCAAAAGCATGTTCTGCATCAATCATTGCGGCTATACCACCTTGTTTTTGTGATTCAGCAATGGCATGAATTGCCAAAGTGGTTTTTCCCGAAGATTCGGGGCCATATATTTCAACAATTCTTCCACGAGGATAGCCCCCAACTCCAAGTGCAACGTCAAGAGCAATTGAACCTGATGATATAATAGGAATATTTTCAACTGGCTTATCGCCAAGTTTCATAATTGTTCCTTTTCCGTAGTTTTTGTCAATTTTATCTAGTGTTAATTGAAGAGCTTTCAATTTTTCTAGTTTTTCTTTTGATTCGTCCTTTTTTGCCATATTATACTTGAGTGTTATTTTAGGTTTTCTATTTTTTTAATAATTTTATTCTTCTATTGCTAATGCTTTAAAAATTTGCTCGCTATGTTCTTTAGTCTTTACACGTTTAAAAATTTTCTCAATTTTCCCATTTTCATCAATAATAAAAGTTGTCCGCAAAAGCCCCATTGATTTTTTTCCATATAGGTTTTTTTCTCCCCATACACCATAGTCATTAATTATTTTTTTCTCTGTATCGGCTATTAAAGGAAATGGAAGTTCATGCTTTTTAGTAAATTTCTCGTGAGATTCTTCTGAGTCTGGACTTACACCAATTATTTCAAATCCTTTTTCTAAAAACTGATTATGTGAATCACGTAAGTTACAAGCTTCGTTGATACAGCCTGGTGTATTATCCTTTGGGTAAAAATAAAGAACTACTTTTTTCCCTTTTAAATTTGATAAAGAAAAATTTTTACCATTAATTCTTGCATTAATTTCGGGGGCTTTATCTCCTTCTACTAAATGTGTCATTAAGTTTAATTTCTAGTTTGTTAAGCCGATAAATGTACTATATTTTTAATTAAAGACAAAATCCATTATTGCACTATGAAAAGCTTGTGGCTGTTCTGCGTGTAGCCAGTGTCCTGCATCAAAAATTGTAACAATATCAGCGTAGGGAAAAATTTTACGAATAAGTATTTCGTCATTATCCTGAATGTAATCAGAGTTTTCGCCACGTAGGAATAGTACTGGGAAATTAGTAAGGGCATTTGATTCGTTAAATTTTTTCTCATCAAATCCTTCTAATATATTATTCACGTTGTTTTTAATTGCATTGATATTTAATTGCCAAGAAAAATGATTATCCTCGTTTTTTTTGAGGTTTTTGAGTAAAAATTGGATAATTCGTTTGTTAGGCAATATTGTTTCCATTTGTAGAGCCACATCACGTCTGGATTTTACTTGAGTAAAGTCAACAGATAGCATGGCATTTATTATTTTACTATGCATTTCAAGTTGTGGAGCTGCGTGTTTATCTGCCACATAAGATTTTGGGGAAATATCTGCAATAATTAGTCTGCTAATCCTTTCGGGGTGGGCTGTGGCAAAAAACATAGCTGTTTTACCTCCCATTGAATGACCTAAAATACTCGCTTTTTCAATGTCATGTTTTTCAAAAAACTCTTTTAAATCATCTACCATATCAGTGTAAGTTTGACTTTCGCTGTGTGGCGATGCACCATGATTTCGTTGATCTATAAGAAATATTTCAAAATGGTCTGCTAGCTGTTTTGCAATTGTTAACCAATTGTCAGACATTCCATAAAGCCCGTGTAAAATAATGAGTGGCGAACCTGAGCCAATTCTTTTATAGTTGAGTTGCATGTACTTTATAGAATTTACTAATTATCAATTACCAATTATCAATCACCAATTATCAATCACCAATCACTATTAACTATCTACTTGTCAATGCATCAAATGCTCCTTTATCTATTTGAGCTAAATACATTTGAATTGTAGCTTCTAGTCCATAATATAAGGCATCTGAAATAAGAGCGTGGCCAATAGATACTTCGCTTAGAAATGGGATTTTTTCAATAAAAAAGGCTAGATTATCTAAATTTAAGTCGTGTCCAGCGTTTAGTTCTAATCCAATTTTTTTAGCTCGCAAAGCAGCCGTAACAAAAGGTGCAATTGCTTTTTCTTTGTCAATATCGAAATTTGCCGCATAAGGTTCTGTATATAGCTCAATCCTATCTGTTCCAGTATCTAGTGCATTATTAATATTAGCTAAATTGGTATCTACAAAAATTGAAGT
>DAOVUO010000142.1 GCA_030632545.1 Bacteroidales bacterium | reverse complement strand
GTCAAACAGATTTTATATATGTTGGAAAGACTATAGCTTGGTTAGGTGCAATAACAGCAGTTATGGCAACTTTTAGAGCTGTTTTTCAATATGATGCTAAGAAATTATTGGCCTACTCTTCGGTTGCTCAACTTGGTTACATAGTTGCTGGTATTGGAATGGGAACAGAAATGAGTGTTTTTGCAGGAATTTATTTAGCTCTTTTGCATGGTGCGTTTAAAGGCACTTTATTTATGGCGGTTGGTGCAGTAGAGCGTCAAGCAGGAACAACAGATATGCGTAAGGTTTCTGGTTTAATCAGAAATATGCCATTTACTTTTTTAGCTTCATTAGTCTCAATTATTGGTTTAGCTGGTATTCCGTTAGTAGGCGGATTTGTTGGTAAATGGATGCTTTACGAAGCTGCTATTTCTTCGGCAAATATGTATTTGGTTATTTTGATTTTCTTATCAAGCACTGCTGCATTTTTGTATTCATTTCGCTTTTTATTTGGATTGTTTTTGGGGCAGCAAGAAGAGGAAACGGCTCACGTAAAAGAAGCACCTTGGCAAATGATTGTTCCTATGCTTATTATGACAGTTTTTCTTGTTGTAACAGGAACTTTCCCTGGTATTGTATTTGAGCCGATAGTTGCAGGTATGACTGATTTAGGTTTTAGTGATGTTCCTTGGAAAATGTCGGTACTTTATAACGAATGGGGAGATAAAGTAAATCTTTCTTATGTTTCAATGTCATTTGGTTTAGTTTTCGCTGTTGGATTGGTTTACCTTACATTTAGAGTGAAAGGAAAAACACGCCAAATATCTACAAAAGATATTAGTACATCTGGAGAAGTACCTGGGCCTAATGACAATTTACATTATGTACATGATTTCTACAAGCCATTTGAGCGTGTTTTAGAGCCATTATTAAAATACAAATTGGATAAATATTATACTGAATTAGGTGGAGGTTTTGAAGCATTATTCAATTTTATTCGTCGAATCTATACTGGAAATGGACAAACTTACGCATTATACGTAGTTGTCTTTTTTGTTGTGCTGATTTTACTAAGTGGAAGTATTTTTGGATTATAAAAATTAGAATGAACAATGGATTTACTAATTAAAATATTAGGTGCACTTGCAACAGTTGTTTTAGCCTTTACGGTAGGAATGACTTACGGTGGTTTAACTCGTAAAGTGATTGCACGAATACAAAACAGGATAGGACCACCTTGGTATCAGAATTTTTTAGATAATTTGAAATTAATATTAAAGAAAGAAGCTGTACATCATGGTTTTATGCAGCATGTAGCACCACTTTGGTTAATTGCAATGTCAATTACAACGCTTATGTTTATTCCTATATTAAAGGATGGAGCGTGGTTTACTAACTTTAATTTCGATGGAGATTTAATTCTTCTGTTGTATTTAATGGTGATTGGTTCATTAGGTATGGCATTGGGTGCTGGTCAAACAGGTAATCCAAATTCTGCTATTGGTGTAACACGTGGATTAACACAAATGGTTGGTTTCGAAATTCCTTGGGTAATGGCACTTGTAGCTTTAATGATTCAATACGAAACCACATCAATAACTGGATTAATGGATGCGGCTGAAGCACAAGGCACTTGGCTTGTTTTTTCTTCGCCGTTTGCTACTATAGCTGCTATTTTGGCTATGCCTGGCATGTTCCGCTATTCGCCTTTTGATATAGTTGGAGCACCTGCTGAGTTAGCTTCTGGTCCAGTTTCGGAATTTGGTGGAAAATACCTTTCTACCATGATGACTTCAGGGGCAATATTTGCTTTCGTAAAACTGACTCTTTATGTTGATATTTTCTTTGGTGGAGCAAGTAATTTAGTCGAATTAGTTGTGAAAACCTTTATATTATATATGTTTCCAGTATTATGGGGGGCAGTTAGTCCACGCTTTAGAACAGAGCAAGCAGTTAAGTTTTTCTGGGGATGGCCTGTATTATTCGGAATTATTGGTTTAATTCAAGCATCATTTTAAAATAAAAATTAAATGATAAACGATAAAAATTCACAAGGAATAGTTGATATCATAGCAGAATATGCCAGAAAGCAATCATTGTTTATAATGGCTTATGGTACTGGTTGTGGTGCAATTGAAATTCCTCCTACGCTTACTTCGCGTTATGATGCAGAGAGATTAGGAATTAGGGGGGCAGCAACGCCTCGTCAGGCTGATGTACTTTTGATTACAGGATATTTGGCTACAAAATCACTTAAACGTGTAATTCGTGTTTATGAGCAAATGCAAGCTCCTAAATATGTTATCGGATTTGGTTCTTGTACTATTAATGGTGGTATGTATTGGGATTCGTATAATACAATAAATCTGCTTGATAAGTATATTCCTGTTGATGTTTATATAAATGGCTGTATGCCTCGTCCTGAAGCTGTAATTGCTGGATTTGAAAAGCTTAAAGAGCTTATTCAATCAGGAAATGCATTAGGTTGGAAAAAATATGAAGACAATCTGGAAGAATATCGAGAAAATCAGAAAAAAGTAATTGTTAATTGGCAAATGCCTGATTATAACTGGTAAAATCAAACTTATGGAAAACAAGGAATTAGTATTAGAAAATACATTAGTTCAGGCTCTACAAGAAGGTTTTACTCGCCTAGAAGCCACAGTTAAGCGTAAAGCTAGGGTAGAAGCTAAAATTGATAAAGATATACTTCCTTCATTATTGTTATTTGCAAAGGAAAAGTTAGGATATAATCATTTATCGCATATAGGTTGTGTAGATTGGATAGAAGATGGTCTTTTTGAGATTGTTTATATTCTCTGGCATCCAACTGAAAAAATTAACCTTTTGATTAAAGCTAGTACCGAGCGAGAAAATGCTATTATGCCAAATATTGATTATATCTGGCGGCAGGCAAATACTTACGAAAGAGAAATGAGAGAAATGTTTGGTATTGAATTTCCTGGATTAGTAGGTAGAAAAGATTTTATTTTGGAAGATTGGCAAGATATACCACCTATGCGACGTGATTTTGATACGGAAAAGTACGTAAATGAACACTTTTTTAATCGTCCAGGACGTGAAGATGCTAAAGACGTTAGAGAGCAAGTAGCAAAAAGAAGTGGTGAAGATATTCCTGAATTTGCTAAGAAATATTCAAGAAAATGAGAGAAGAAACAACAACATTATATTTAGGACCTCAGCACCCCGGTATTACCGGAAATATGATGGTAAAACTTCAAGTAAGAGGCGATACTGTTGAAAAGGCTGAAACTCATATTGGTTATTTGCACCGTGGTTTCGAAAAACTGATGGAGCGCAGAAATTGGCTGCAAAGTTTTACTATTGTTTGCCGAATTTGTGTACCTGAGCCTGATCCAAACGAGGAAAATTATGCTCGTGGTGTAGAAGAAATTGAAGGCAGAGAAGTTCCAGAGAGAGCAAAATATATTCGAGTAATGGTTTTGGAATTAGCTCGTTTGGCTTCGTACATGCTTTGGTATGGTGGTCAGGCTGGTTCTGCAGGACTTTACACAATGGGACAATGGTCGGTTGGTGATAGAAATTATATTCTTGACCTGTTTGAGGAACTTACTGGCGGACGTGTATATCACATGTATATATGGCCAGGAGGAGTGCGCAGAGATTTACCCGAAGGTTTTGGCGATAAAGTGCTCAAAACTATGGATTATCTTGAAAAACGCTTGGATGAATACGATAGATTATTATTTGATAACTCTATTTTCCAAAAACGTGCTCAGGGTGTAGGTATTATTGACCCTAAAAAGGCTATTGAATGGGGCGTTGTTGGCCCACCACTACGAGGTTGCGGTATTCCTAGCGATGTTCGTAAGGACGACCCTTATGAGGTTTACGATAAATTGGACTTTGAAGTGCCTAATATAGATGGAAATAGCGATGTTTGGGCACGAGCTTTGGTTCGCCGCCAAGAAATGCGTGAATCTATTAAAATTGTTCGTCAGGTAATTGAAAAAATGCCAAGTGGTGAATATTATAATAAAATTCCAAATCCACTTAAATGGAGCATTCCAAAGGGTGATGCTTATGTGAAAACGGAATCTGCTCGTGGCGAATTTGCTTACTATATGGTAAGTGATGGTTCGGATAAACCACGTAGAGTACATGTAAAAGGCCCTGCTTATGTACACGGAATTACATTGCTTGAGAACTTACTGGTAGGCGAAAATATTGCCGATGTTTCATTTATTATGAACAGTTTAGGTACTTGTCCACCTGAAATGGAAAGATAATTGATTTATTATTGATTATTTATTATTGAAAAAAGATGAAAAAACAGAATTTGACAAATGGAGCAAAACAATTGGTACACAAACGTGTGGGATTGAAAGCTGCTGAAAAAATCAATAATAAATAGTAATTAAGAATTATTAAAAATATAGAAGCATGAGCTTTTTTGATTTAAAAGGTTTACTATCTCCCTTAACAGGCTTACAACAGTTTGGGAGAAAACCACATACTCTTACTCATACAAAAGAAACTGCCGAGCGATACAGAGGTTTGCATCACAACAAACTAGACGAGTGTATTGGTTGCGGAAATTGTTCTACTATTTGTATGAATGAGGCCATTGATATGATTGAAATTGCCGGTTACGAAGGTAAAGATGGTGATTCGGGTTTGCGTCCAAGAGTGGATAATGGTCGTTGTTGTTGGTGCGCTCTTTGTGTTGATGTTTGCCCAACGGGTTCTTTAAATCTTACAAAGGATTACACTTATGTTACCGATGATGCAAATAGTTTTTTATGGACACCAGGAATTACAAATCCTGATGGAGATAAAGATATTTCATTCATAAGTGATAAAGATACTTCACTTACCATGTATAAGCGTGTTCCGATGCGCGAATTAGATGGAATGGAACGTGTAAAATCTTTTGCCGAAGTAGTTTTAGGCTATAATGAAGAGGAAGCAAGAAAAGAAGCACAGCGTTGTATTTCTTGTAGTTTATGTACCGAAGTTTGTCCAGAACACATGCATATTCCAGAGTATATTAATGCTATTGCACGAGGCGACGACAACGAAGCGATTAAGATTATTTACGATAATAATCCATTACCTGAAATGTGTGGTAAGGTTTGTACTCGTAGGTGCGAAGATGTTTGTGCTGTGGCTATTAGAGGTGAGGCTGTTGCAATTAGGTGGCTTAAAGGATATGCTACCGATACTGCAAAAAATGCCGATATGATTAAGGAAATTGTGAATCCTGAAATTAAAGAAGCTAATGGCAAAAAAGTAGGTATAATTGGAGCAGGCCCATCTGGCTTAACTGCGGCATATTATTTAGCTTTACAAGGCTTTGATGTTACTGTTTTTGAGTCTAAGAGCCATGGTGGTGGTATGACATTCTATGGTATTCCAAAATACCGTTTGCCTTATGATAGCATAACAAAACAGGTTGAGTATATGCAAAAAGTTGGCGTTAAAATTAATTTTAATACCAAAGTAGGTACAGATATAAGTTTTGAGGAAATTTACAATAATCACGATGCTGTATTTATTGGTATTGGTTTTGAAATTCCTTGGACATTAGGAATGAAAGGCGAGGATTTAGAAGGTTCTTTACAGGCGGTTAATTTCTTATATGATATTAACGAAGGAAAAACTGTAGATGTAGGAAAACATGTAGTTGTTGTTGGTGGTGGTAATGTGGCCATTGATGCTGCACGTGTTGCTCGTCGTTTGGGAGCTGAAGTAGATATTGTTTACCGACGTAGAATTCAGGATATGCCTGCCGATTGGGAAGAAATTGAAGGTGCAGAGCAAGAAGCTGTGAATATTATACCTCAAGGTATTCCTATTGAAATTACAGAGGAAAATGGTAGAGTAAAAACTTTCCGTTATGCAAAATCAGAAATGATTCCAGATCCTGATGGTGGCCGTCCGAAACCTAAATTAATAGAAGGTAGCGAAACGGATATTATTTGCGATACTGTTATTGGAGCTATTGGACAAGAAGCCGATTACTCGTTCTTAAACGAAGAGTTTAAAGCCAAAATTGATATTAATAGAGGCCGAATTGTAACAAACGAATATTGTCAAACTAAAGACAATAAGATTTTTGCTGGTGGTGATGCTGTGAATAAAACTGCCGATGCAATTAGTGCTATTGCCGATGGTTATAATGCTGTAAAAGGAATTATGAAACTATTGAATGTGAAATAAATTTATTGAGTTTATATATTTTAAGCCTTTAAGAAATTTTATTCTTAAAGGCTTTTTTTTTGACACCGAAACAAAATCACATTATTATAATATTACACAAGGTGCTTCTCGTCGTTTTCAAGCTAAGTTACTATAAATATGATTAGATATCGCATTTGTGTGATATTCAGAGTATTAAGAGTCAATATCGGGATTTAGGCCAAATATCAAACAGTTTGGGCTAAAGCCGCAGCTTATTGTGGCTTTTTGGAACAACGGCATAAATGCCGTTGCTAATCATATTCAGTAGCTCATTTCTTTGAAGCAAAAATAAAAAGATTGTTATATATTTCATACTTTCCCGATGTTCGGGACAGGCAGTTAAGTTTTAAGTTTCGTGCTAAGTTTTAAAAAAATGTCCCGAAACAAATCGGGACAAAATTTTAATAAAATTGGTGGCGGCTATGCTTAG
>DAOVUO010000378.1 GCA_030632545.1 Bacteroidales bacterium | reverse complement strand
GATTAAGTGGTGGAATTGGTGTAGTAAATACACCATTATACTTTACATTGAGCAAACCTACGCAATTTGGACCAATTAATGATGCGTTTACTTTATTTACAATATCTACAATCTGTTTTTCTAGTATAGCACCTTGCTCATTTTCCTCGCTAAATCCGGCCGATAGAATAATAAATGCTTTGGTATTTTTTTGATTTGCTAAAATATCAATAGTTTGTGGAATAAATTTGGCAGCAATTGCTATTATTGCCAAATCAACATTAGGTAAATCTGCAGGATTTGCAAAAGCCTTTATTCCCTGAACTTCAGTCTTTTTAATATTAATGACATATAAACCGCCTTTAAAATCACCATCTATAATATTTTTAAGTACTTTTCCGCCCGGACTGGCTAAATTATCAGAACCACCAACTATTACAATACTTTTTGGATTTATAAGCTGCTCAGTAATCATGTGTTTTTAAGTTTTAAGTTATGTGTTTTATAATTGTCAAGAAACAAATATAAGGAATAATTCAATTTTAATTTCGTAAAGTAATAATAATAAACAAAAAAAGGCTTGCCAAATTTAGCAAGCCTATACTCAGCAATCTACCTAAAAAAAAAATTATTTTTGTATTTTTAGTTTTTCTTCTAAAGTTAATCCTTCTAACACTTCAATTCTGATTCCATCAGATAATCCAGTTTTAATTTCACGCTTTTCAAAGGTCAAATCTTCTTGTTGTACTTCAACAAAAATTGAATCGCCACTAAATAATAGTAATGATTCATCAATAGAAAGTACGCTATCACGTGTTTCTAAAACAATATCAGCATTGGCACTATAACCTGCACGAATAAAAACATCTTTTTTCTGCTCCACCGAAGCTCTAATTTCAAACTGAATAGCACCACTTTCTTCCACACCTTTTGGTGCAACATATTCTAATATAGATATAAATTTTTCATTTTCAATTGCCCCAATAGTAAGCACAAGTTCCATTCCTGTTTTAAGTTTACCTACTTCGGTTTCGTCCACTTTGCCTTCAAAAACCATTTCGCCCATATCAGCAATAATGGCAATTGTAGTACCTGCGTTAAAAGTATTACTTTCAATTACAGAATTTCCAACCTCTACAGGAATATCAAGTGCCATTCCTTCAATAGTACTACGAATCAATGTATTTGACGATACACCAGAGTTTTTTGCTGCACCTTCTTTTATAATTTCTAATGAATTTAATGCTGCATTTACCTCGGCTTTAGCATTATTATAACTTACTTTTGCTCTAAGAAATTCAGTTTCGGCAACAACACCTTTTTCAAATAGTTCTTTTTGTCTTTCAAATACCGTTTTGGTGTCTTCTAAGGCAATTTGAGATTTTTCAACACGCGATTCAGCATTTGATAAATTAATCATATTAGGAATAATTTTCACTTTTGCGATTAAATTACCTTTTTTAATTAAATCACCTGGTTCGACGTATATTTTTTCTATAATTCCTGAAACTTGAGGCTTAATCTCAATTTCGTTTCTAGGAACAATAGAGCCTGTTGCTACTGTTTTTTTTACAATATTGTCGAGAGTTGCTTGTTTAGTTTCAAAAACTTCAGGTTCGTCTTGCGATTTTTGATATAAAAAGACTAATGTACCAACAAAAGCACCCACAACAACAATTAATAATAATATTCGTCCAAGTTTCTTCATTTATTTAATTTTTAATTTTCAGTTTTATTGACAGACAATTTTCATTGTCTTATTATTCAGTTTTTTTAGTATTCTACTCCGCTCTAAGTGCATCAATTGGTTTTATACTCACAGCTCTTTTAGCGGGCAAAAATCCTGCAATTACACCTGATAAAATCAATATTGTGAGGGATATAATAGCTACCTCAAAACTAACCTCTGGATTTTTAAAAAACTCATTATCTCCACCAGCATTTGCCATTGCACTACTAATTAATGCGAGCAATCCAACCCCCGCTATTAGTCCAAAATATCCTGTAATTGTAGTTAAAAAAACGCTTTCTAAAATAATTTGCTGAATTATCACTTTTGGTTTTGCGCCAATTGCTCTCTGTATTCCAATTTCTTTGGTTCGCTCTCTCACAATTATTAGCATAATATTACTAATACTAATAACGCCAGCAAGTAAAGTTCCAATTCCTACAATCCAAGTAAGTACACTAATTCCAGTAAACAATCCATTCATTTTCTGAAATTCTTTAGATAAATTAAAGCCACCAAAAGCTCTTTCATCATCGGGAGAAATTGTATGTTGCTCGGCAAAAATACGCTTTGCCTTATTTATTACCTGTTCTACATCAACATCTTCGTTTGCTGCTAAGGAAATATAGTGTATTTGATTTCCTAAATTATAGGCTTGCTGCATAGCCGTTAATGGAAGATATACACTTTCCTCAGTACGGCCACCAATATTAATTTTTTTATTCTCAGGCTCAAAAACTCCAGCCACTTGCCAATAAATTCCTTGAATATATATGTATTTTCCAATAGGGTCTTCATCCTCAAAAAGCAATTCATGTACTCTATTCCCAATAAAAGCAACTTTCCGACGATTAACCATATCTACTTCATTTAAAAACCTTCCATGTGTAATCCGTAAAGGATTTATATTTTTCATATCAGGATAATTACCCGACACATCAAAAATTTCAGTTTTTATTCCGTAAACAACTCTACCACCACCATCTAAAGCTCTACCTTGTAGGCGTGGTGCTAAATATTTAATTTCAGGAATACTTCTGCGTATTGCAACCATATCCTCTGTGGTAAAATTCCAACTCCTATTTCTTTTATAGCCTTTATATGGAATAGTTGTACGCTGAGGCCACATAAATGCTGAGTTTGTAGCAAAATTTTGAAAACCATCATAAACGGCATTTTTTAAACCATTTCCTGCGCCAATCATCATTATTAGCATAAAAATACCCCAAAAAACACCAAAAACAGTCAAAAATGTACGTAACTTATTCTTTTTTAACGCACTAACAATCTCTTGCCACTTATCATAATCAAATAACATAATTATATTCTTAGTTAAATAATTTATTCATCGCGAAGTGCTTCTATTGGTCTAATTTTAGCTGCTTTGAGAGCAGGAAAAAAACCTGCCAAAGCACCCGAAATAACCAATAATGAAGTTGCACTAATTGCTACACCCAAATCTACCTGTGGATTTCTGAAAAAATCAGAATTTTCCATATTTTGAGAAATAAACTCCAATAAACCCACGCCACTAACAAGGCCAAAATATCCAGCTACAATAGTAATCACAACCGATTCGAGCAAAACCATAGAAACAATAGAATAAGGAGTAGCACCTATTGCCTTACGAACACCAAATTCGCGAGTACGCTCTTTTACAGTTATCATCATAATGTTAGAAACGCCCACAATTCCAGCTATAATAGTTCCAAAACCAATTATCCAAACAAATACTCGTATTCCAAGAAAAAGCATCATCACTTGCTGAAAATTCTCGAGCATATTTCTAATATATAAAGCCTTTTCATCTGTTGGATCAAAATGGTGTTTTTTAGCAAATGTTGCTTTTAAGTTATTTTCAATTATTTTTGTTTCTTCCACATTTGCAGAAGTAGTAAACATTAATTGATTAATTTTATTCTGACCATTAAAAACTCTTTGGGCTGTAGAAATGGGTAAATAAATCATTCG
>DAOVUO010000334.1 GCA_030632545.1 Bacteroidales bacterium | reverse complement strand
CTGGACTATTTGGAATCATTTTTACAGATAATTCCTGAGTTTCAGCTTCTGCAACAACTGTTAAAGTATCCTTTTGCTCTGCATTTGTATTTTCCTTAGCAGAATTAGTACAGGCCGAAAAAGCAAAAATTCCACCTAAAGCAATTGAAAGTATTAAATTTCTTGATTTCATAATATTTGTTTTTAATCTATTTATTCAGATTTTTTTATTCAGATTTTACTTTAGCAAAGTTTTACCTTTGCCAAAGTAATTCACTAACCAAATTCCAAACCTAATTATTTGCAGCGTTTAATGCTTTACGAGGAATAATTGCAGCCTTAATTTCAGCATTTTCATCAATAATATAGTTCAATGGTGAATCCATTGGAGGTAAAGAGCCCTTTAAAACATTTGTAGCTTTTTCGGTTTCGAAACCTAAATATCCATATTTACCATAATGCAATAATTTACCAGAGAGTGCTTTTATAGCCAAATCGCTATTAGCACCAATAAAACCAACCGTATTATTAACATTATTAGGATTTGGAACAGTATATATTAACGCACCATCTTTTTTTAATGCAGTAATTTGCTCTATTTTCTCAGCTCCTAAAACCGCAGCATATTTCTCAGAAATATTCACGTATTCATTATACTTATTTTCAAATCCAAGAATCCAAACAGCCTTATCAACAGGCACTTCACTAATATCACTATCTAAAACAATTTCTATATTTTTGCCTTGAGCAGCTTGTGTTTTTTTCCACATTTCAGCTAATTCTTTATAAGCATTCAAATGTTTACTATTTGAAGGAATAACAATTTGAGCCTCTTTTTCACCAAATATTTGAGATAAAGATGCAGGAACTTCTTTTCTGTCAAGTCTTCTCATAATTTGGAATGTAGGATCAATATCAATTCGCACTGGTTTTTTGTCGTAAGTTAAAGTATATGATTGTTCCTTTTTATCCATAGAAATTTTTTGCTCTACTACTTTATCTTCACCTTCAAAATAAACAGTTATAGGAATATTGATATTAAATACTTCCTCTTTCTGTACTTGCGATAATGAAAAACTAAGCTTGTATTGCTTCTTTTTCTTTTTAAGCTCAATGTCAGAAAGCTTAAGTGTTGGAGCACCTGTTCTATTAATCCATTGAGTAAAAAATGCACTTAAATCTTCGCCAGTAACCGCTTCAAAACTTTTTTGAATATCGCCAAAAGTTGCTTTTCTGTATTTATTATCTTGATAGAATTTTGCATAAGCTTTAATAAATTTCTCATCGCCAAATTCCCATCGTAGCATATTATTAAGCATCATTGATTTTCCGTAACCAACAGCTTCCTCGGCAGAATTATTTCTGCTTAAAAATTCACTTACAGGAAAATCATTTTCAGGATTTACATAATCTGTAAATTTTTGAAGAGTTGTACGTCGATATGAAGCGCCACTTCCACGTTGCTCTTGTAATAAATGGTCGGCCATATAAACTGTAATTCCTTCGCACCAATTACCTTCACTATAATCTACAAAAACGCCATTTCCCCAATAATTATGCAGTAATTCGTGTGGATAAGATGAATATAAAATCCAAGGAAAACGAATTACTTTTTCGCCTAATAATGTAAAAGAAGGCATTCCATAACCAGTTTCCCAAAAATTTTCTACAAGAGCAAATTTTGTATAAGGATAATCACCAATTAAACCTTTATATAAGTCAATAAATCCACTAGTTACACCTAAATATTTATTAGCCAATTTTGCATCAGGTGTGCGCAAAAATGCTTGAACCAACACATCACCAGCTTGTAAAGAATATTCAGTCCATTGTGCAGCAATTAAATAAACTTCATCTTGTGGCTCAGGCGAATGATATTTAACAATTTGCTTATTATCAACCATTTTATTTATTGTTCTTTCACCCTGCGAAACCACATTCCAAGAAGAATCAATTTGAACAGTTAAGTCAAAAGACCATAATGCAGGAATTTCGAAACTAGGCAACCAATAGGTAGAACCAGCTAAATAAACACCAACTTCGGTAATTGTACCTTTAGTTTCGCTAAAACCACGAGCATATTCTGCTGCTCCCTCTTTAATTTCATCAACAATTTTTCCAGAATACTCAAAAACAATCATTACTTCATCACCAACAATCTCTTTATCAGCAACTAAACCATAAGTTTTTGCAAGCTCATCTGCTTTATTAGCAGCGCTTTTTAGTTCGTTTAGACTAAATCCTTCAGTTAAAACACTTAATTTCAAATTTTTATTTAGTTTAAAAACTAAATTATTTGAAGTTCCAAAATAAGCCTTTTGTAAATACAAAGTATCCGTAATCGAAAGCATTGAACTTGCAACATCAATAGTAGCATAAATTCCTTGCTTAAAATTTTTAAATTCCTGACTTTTAGATTGATTAATTCCAGTTAATAAAAATACTAAAGTCAATAAAAAAAGTGCAATTCTTTTCATTATATTCATTATTATATCATTTTTTAAAACGAGTACAAATATGCTGAAGTTTTATTATAAAACAAAAAATATTTATCGAATAACAATAAAAATAGATTGATTATAAATAATAAAGTGCAAAAATAAGGTATAAATATATTTGTTATAAAAAATAATAGTGATTTGGAAAGTTCACCAAAATTGGGTAAATTGATAAGTGAAAATAATTAGAAATAAACAATTTGACACCCCAATTAAAAAGTTAATTGAAATAGATAAGTAAATTAAACCAGAATATGATAATTCAATACGCATCAGACTTACATTTGGAATTTCCACAAAACAAAGATTATATTTGTGATAATCCACTTAAGCCCATTGGTAATATATTGTTACTGGCTGGAGATATTGTTCCTTTAGCAGTAATAAATAAATACGATGACTTTTTTAGTTACATTTCCGACAATTTCGAATCAACTTACTGGATTCCAGGAAATCACGAGTATTATTATTCTGATTTGGCAGATAGACATGGTACATTTCATGAAAAAATAAAAAACAATATTCATTTACTAAACAATACAGTAATTAAAACTGAAAAAACTGATTTAATATTCACGACCCTTTGGTCAAAAATAAGTACTTCAAACTCATTGCAAATACAAAATAGTATGAGCGACTTTCATGTAATAAACTACAAAGGCAATAAACTTAGCCCCGAGCAGTATAATAAACTACACGACGAAAATATAGATTTCATAAATAAAGCACTTCTAGTAGAAAGCAAAAAGTCAATTGTTGTAAGTCATCACGTTCCTACATTTTATAATTACCCCAAAGAATATAAAGGCGATGCATTGAATGAAGCATTTGCTGTTGAGTTATTCGATTTAATTGAAAAATCTGGTCCAGATTATTGGATTTATGGTCATACTCATAATAATATTGATGAATTTAAGATTGGAAAAACCAAATTGTTGACAAATCAATTGGGATATGTAAAATATGGTGAACATCAACATTTTAATTGTCAAAAAACAATTATGTTGTAATGCTTAAACAACGCGCCAAATATTAAGCATTTTAACTTAAAACTTAACTAAGTATTAATGTATTATAATATATATTAAATTTATTAAGTACAATAAATCAAGGACTTAGAGCCTAACAAAAATAAAAAAAGCTGTCACAAGGACAGCTTTTTTTATTAATTCAATAAAACTCTTATTTTTTAGGTTTTCCAAATAAAACACCCACAGAAAAAGTAAATGCCATATTCTTTTTAAATTCAAATTCTGAAGCAGGAAGAGTAGTTTGGTCAAAAGTATTCCAAGTTTCCCAATTTGTAAAAGCTACAGTAGATCTTGCTTCACCAAATAAAATAACTGGTCCAACGGGAAATTGTGCTCCAATTGTAAATTGGCCACCAAAATCAAAAGCATTGAAATTATCCATTTCCATATCAACAAATTCATCATTTGCTAAGCTTCCAACACCTAACGCAGAAGCGGCAGCACCAGCAGCAGCATCTGCAGACATAGGTGTACCAGTTAATAGACCTGATTCAAAAGCAGCTACAAGATTATCATTTTCCTTAAAGTTAATTTCAGTT
>DAOVUO010000488.1 GCA_030632545.1 Bacteroidales bacterium | reverse complement strand
TTTAGTGAAAACAATCCTAGAAAAAGAATTTTTGTTCTGAAAAAGGGAAATATTGAGCTTTTTAAAACAACCCCTTTTGGTGAGGAAAAGCGTCTTTCGTTTTTTTCAGCAGGAGATTTTCTTGGCGAAGGTTCATTATTCGAAAACTCTCCTCATTCGACCAGTGCAAGAGCAAAGGAGAAGATTATTCTTTTTGAGGCTTACAGTAAGGATATTTTGGCTTTAAAAGCAGAACATGGTGAAATTCCTTTGAAAATAATTTCTCGTGTATCAAAAGTGATTTCTCGTCGAATGAGTCATGCTAATTATCGCTTAGTCAATTTGGCTGCGCAATATGTTTCGGGACAAACACGTAAAGAGCACGATTTACTCGGCTATAGAGATGTTCCACACGAGTTTTACTACGGTATACAAACATTAAGAGCTCGTGAGAATTTTAATATTACTGGCGTGCAACTGAGTTTTTATCCTACTTTGATAAAAGCACTTGCAATGGTAAAATGGGCAGCAGCTAAGGCAAATAATGAGTTAGATTTGCTAAATAAGCCATTAACGGATGCGATAGTTGAAGCATGTATGCGCGTTATAAATGGTCGTTATCATAAGCATTTTGTTGTAGATATGGTGCAAGGTGGAGCTGGTACTTCTACAAATATGAATGCAAATGAAGTGATTGCAAATGTTGCACTCGAAATTATGGGTTATAAAAAGGGTGAGTATAAACATTGCCATCCTAATAATCATGTAAACCTTTCGCAATCAACAAACGATGCTTATCCAACGGCTGTGAAAATTGCTTTAATAAATAGTAATAAAAAATTGCTTAAAATTTTGTCACGTCTGAGTAAGGCGTTTTTTGTAAAAGCTGAAGAGTTTGCTCACATTATTAAAATGGGACGTACACAGCTTCAGGATGCAGTGCCAATGACCCTTGGACAGGAGTTTAGTGCTTATGGGACAACATTAAAAGAAGAAATAGATAGGCTTTCGGAAAATGCCAATTTATTTACAGAAATAAATATGGGTGCAACTGCCATTGGAACAGGCATTAATAGCGATCCAAAATATAGTAATACAGTGTTAAAGTATTTGAATGAAATTACAGAACTAGATTTCAAATTAGCATCAGATTTAGTTGAAGCAACTTCGGATACAGGTGCTTTTGTTATGTATTCTGCCGCTTTAAAGCGATTGGCAATTAAACTTTCTAAAATATCTAGCGATTTGCGCTTGCTTTCGTCTGGCCCAAGAGCAGGATTTAATGAGATAAATCTACCAGCCATGCAACCAGGTTCTTCAATAATGCCAGGTAAAGTAAATCCCGTTATTCCAGAGGTTGTAAATCAAATCGCCTATAAAGTTATGGGCAATGACTTAACTATTGGTATGGCAGCCGAAGCTGGTCAATTAGAGCTAAATGTAATGGAACCGATTATTGTATCCAGTCTTTTAGAATCTATTGAAATGCTCAAAAACGGAATGAAAGTACTACAATATAAAGCTGTTGAGGGGATAACTGCAAACGAAGAGGTCTGTCGGAATTCCGTTCTTAATAGTATTGGTTTGGTAACTGCCTTAAACCCTCATATTGGTTATGAAGCTTCGTCGGAAGTGGCACAGGAAGCATCTAAAACTGGGCGTGGTGTTTATGAAATTGTGCTTGAAAAAGGATTATTATCTCAGGAGCAATTAGACGAAATTATGAAACCTGAAAATATGATTCGTCCACACCGTTGGATAAAATAGGATAAAAAAGCTATTCTGATTAAGAGTAGCTTTTTTTTTGTATATATTTAGTTTTACACAAAAAAAGTAGTTAACTTTGCAAGCTCAATACCCAATGGGGTCGACCTGGATTTGACAGCAGGTTAATTGGTTAGTAAGCACGCCGGAACAGGTAACAATTTCCGTAAAATCAGGTTACAAAACTTTAATTGGCGAAAATAACTACGCTCTTGCAGCATAACCGAATTATAGTAAGTTAAGCATAATTCCATTGCTAGGCATTGGAACAGGACACTTCTCGGAAGGTTTCGTTTAATTCCATTCCGTAAATGAAGTGCTAGCAATTTTAAACTAGTTGATTTTAAGCTTCGGGAAATCGGCAAAATTAAGAAGCTAAGTTTATGTTCGGGCGCTTTTCCCCAGATATATACCTACAATTAATGAAAAGCTAAGCATGTAGAAAGCTCTCTGGTGGCATGTTTGGACGCGGGTTCGATTCCCGCCGACTCCACAAATTGCAAAAGCAATTAAAATCATTTATTACTTAGGCTTGAAAGTTAAGGGGTTAACTGAAAGCTGGAGTAATAAATGAGGCTTTAGTTTCCTGATTTTAGACAAAATGTTTCACTTAAGTTTCACTGAACTTAAAACATTTTGTAATGATTATACCAACTATTTTTTTAAGAAAAGACCAAAAACATATTAAAGGACAAGTTGTTTATTTACGAGTAATTATTAATCGTAGAAAAAAAGACTTTTCACTTAAAATTTATTGTTATTTAAAAGATTGGGACGAAAACAAAGCACTTGTAAAACGTTCTGATATAGACTATTTTCGTAAAAACAAACATATTTTAAAACAATATAATAAGGCTATTACTATCTTGGATAAATTAGTATTTGAAATGCCTGAAAAATTTAATGTAATTGAGTTTGCGAAATTTTATAAAAATAAATTATTTGGCCAAACTAATTTTTATGAATTTACATTAAATG
>DAOVUO010000235.1 GCA_030632545.1 Bacteroidales bacterium | reverse complement strand
TCCGAATGGTATTTACACCAGGCATACCAAGTAAAGCAGTTGTTAGTGGATATGAAATTTGATCTTCTATGTCTTGAGGCGAACGACCAGTCCATTCTGTATATACAATTTGCTGATTTTCACCTATATCTGGTATTGCATCTACTGGAACAGGGTCTGAGGGTAAAAATCCTGTGTTCCAATCAAATGGTGAATTTACTATTCCCCATGTAATAAATATAATTAGGATAAGTAATGTAACCAGCTTATTCTCAAGAAAGAATTTTATGGTTTTATTTAGCATTGTTTTATAGTATTAATTGTACGTTTAACTTTGTTAATAGTATTATAACTAGAATTTTGTCGTTTTTTTGATAGAATTACAGATTGCAAAACTTTTTAGTTTTTTTAAGCTGCAATTTTGACAAATTTTAGTACGGAATAATTTGAAAAATCAACAAATAAATACGCAAGACAATGCTTGTGGTTTTTTGTACGAATCTAATTGAGAAGTATTAAAATTTTTATCGTTAGATATATTTGAATAGTCATTTTGCTTAACTTGCAAAAGGAAAATTTCT
Organism: Bacteroidales bacterium; assembly: GCA_030632545.1. Lineage (GTDB taxonomy): Bacteria > Bacteroidota > Bacteroidia > Bacteroidales > DYOH01 > DYOH01. Next base: position 4,670 of record DAOVUO010000235.1, on the reverse strand, counting down.
AATGAGCTAATTTGCGGAATTGATAATTTTTTAATTATAAAATTATCATCAATTGTTAAGTATTCACTTATACTATTGCACGAAAAATCATTATTTTCTTTTGAATCACATTTAGTTGATGTGTTTTTATGCATCTCGCATGATTCATCAGCAAAGCAACAATTATCTGCATTTTCAAAAATAGCAACACTATATAGTTTTCCTTTCGAATAATGTTTATTGATTTGAACTCCAATAAAATTTGAAAGGAAAACTATTATAATGAATATATTGACTATTTTTTTCATTTGCTATTTATAATGATTCAAAATTAAGACAAAATACTAGTTAGTATGTTATACAATTATGGAAAGGATTTGTATAATTTTAGTTTAGCTTTTTGTTAAATTAATAGTAGAACCGTATAACCAATTATTTGTCAGATAAATAATTTACAATATATAATGAAAATATTTGCATGTCTGTTTAATCCAAATTGCTGGGTTTTATACAGAAGTTTTATATTCTAAGATATATTTTTACTTTTAAGAAAACTTAGTTAAAAACAAATATATGTGTGGAGTAGTTTCAATTATTTACGAAAAAGACAATAAAAATATTGGAAATGAAGCATCGTTTCTATTAAAAAAGCTAGAGTACAGAGGATATGATAGTACTGGTGCTTCATTTATAACAGATGTAGGCGATATTGTGTTATTGAAAAAGGTGGGAGCACCTTCTGTTGTGACCGAAGAGCTTGAAATAGGAAAGCGATGTGCAAAAAAATTTATCGGACAGGTTAGATGGGCAACTTATGGCTCTGTAACAGACGAAAACGCACAACCACATGAAGTTAATTGTTTAGCACATATAGTTGGTGCTCATAATGGAAATATATCTAATACTGATACTTTAAAAGAATTTTTAGATGAAAATGGCCATCAAGTAGTCTCAGATAACGATGGGGAGATGCTGGTTCATTTAATTGAACACTATTATGCTCAAATTTTAGCCACAAAAAAAAATAGCTCGCCCGAAAATAAAGTTAAATATTTTAAAGAAGCCATTAAATTAGCAGAAATTAAAGCTATTGGCTCTTATGCAGCATGTGTCTCATCACCAGATATACCAGGGATTTTTGCTATTAAATCAGGTTCATCACTTTATGCAGGAAAGGGAAAAGATGCCAATGGCGATTTTATTGTAGTTAGCTCAGATTTAACCTCTGTTCTTTCAAAAACACGTTTTCTTATTCCGCTTTCCGAAGGCGAAGCTCTCTATTTTACGCATGACGATTATTCCGTATTTTCAGTTAATAGTGATAAAGAGCACAAACCTGGACTTAAACGTTCAAGATTAAACATTCAGGATATTGCCCTTCAGCCAAGGTATAGTTATTATATGGAACAGGAAATTCATTCTTCCTCTTCGAATTTAGATATAATAATTAAGTATTATTTAGCTGAAAAAGAAGAAGAAAAGATTCATGAGATATTTGAAAACAACTATAAAACAAGCCGAAGTTTACTATACGATTTAGTTAAACTTTATGATGTTTTTGATCAAAATGAATTAAAAAAAGTATTCATAAACATAATAAATAACTCAGATTTTACCTCAATTTTCGAACAAGTTAATAATAGTAAATCAGAATTGTTAAACAACTCAAAATCAACTGGTTTTACATCTGAAGAGACAAGTTTACTAACTGAACTTTTGGGTTTTGGCGAAGAATATTTTATGAAACTTTTTGTTCTTGATTTAATGATTATCTGGAAAAAGAAAAGAACAATATTGAACTATAAAAATCAAATTGTTGACATATTCAAAAAGGCTAAAGAAAAAGGTACACGTGTTTATATTGTGGCTTCCGGAACATCTTATCATGCAGCTTTAACAGCAGCGGTTTTTTTCAATAATATTCAAGGCTTGTCGGTTATTGTAGCTAATCCAGGCATGTTTAGGTCTTTTTATCTTGCATCAATTAAGGAAAAAGATATACTTATAGGTGTAAGTCAGTCGGGCGAAACAAAAGATTTGGTTGACATTTTTATTGATGTAAAAAATAGGTATAGCAAAATAAAGCTGCTATCTGTAGTAAATAATGAAAATTCAACAATTCCACAGGAAAAATCAGATTTCTATTTGCCAATTCTTTGCGGGTCTGAAATTGCTGTGGCAGCAACAAAATCTTTTGTCAGTCAAATAGCACTATTTAAATTGCTAGCCCTAAGCATGAGTTATTCTGATGAAGAGATTAAAAATAAAATGGGTAAAATAAAGCATTTTATGGATTTTACCCTTAAAAATATTACTGAAGATATTACTGAAGTAGTTCTTAAATTATTTTTAAAACCATCAATTCATATTTTAGGAACATCACTAATTGGTTTAGCAAAGGAAGGTGCTCTGAAAATAAGAGAAGTAGTGCTAAATCACACCGAAGGTTATGATTCGGCGGAATTTAAGCACGGGCCAAACACAATTCTTGGTAAAAATACTATCTATTCATTTTCTGATTTAGAGAAACTCCATACAAATCTGTTTAGCTATTTTGATACTATTTATAGCCAAAAATTAAATAGTAAGCAAATGAAAGATTTTATCTCATTAATGAAATCATTTAAGTTTAGCGACTATGGCGAGCAGATTTTAAGTGGTAATTTTGAAAACGCTTCAGAACGAAAAATTTACCAGAAAGCGTATTCAGATTATGTAGAAAATATAAATATTGATGATTATTTTTCAAATTATCCACTCGTATTTATTTGTCCACCAGACGAGAGAGACAAACGAATTACTATTTCTCAGATACATACTCACAAAATACGGGGTGCAGATATTATTTTAATTGCAGAAGAAGACGAAGATTTAAGAAAAGCAATTGAAGGAAAACCAACGGGGCAGGAGAATTATTTTAATAAATATGTAAGGATTCCTAAAACTGGTGATAAATTTATTTTTGTTTTTCAGGCAACATTAGCACTGCAATTACTAGCACTAAATATGTCTATTACAAAAAGAAAGTATCTGAATAAGAATAAAGTAGAGGAACATGGTGTGCATCCTGATGTGCCTAAAAATGTTTCAAAATCTATAACCGTAGATTAGGTAATTAAAAAACACATAACTTAGTCAAAGCTTTTTTTCTTTGACTAAGTTATTTCTCAAAAAATCAATTATCATATTTAAGCAAAAACTTTGGATTTATTGCTTTAAACGAAAGACGTTCATTATTAATAAATTGTTCTTTATGCGAACGAATTACAATTCCCTCACACCATCCATTTGGATTGATTAGCGATTTTCGAATCGACATTTCAACAAATTTATTAATATCATTCTCTAAAATATATTCTTTTTCAATAATTGGAACAGATGCTAATTCTAATGATTGCAAAAATGCCGTAAAATCATCAAAATCAAGATATTTATACGCATCTATATCAAATACATTAAAAAAGAAAACCGTTTGGCCTCTTAATTTGAGTGTGTTTTTTTGTATGCTTTCACCCACAATTTCGGCCTGTAATGCGTAGTTTTTATTTAATGAACGCAATTTATTTTCAAGATCTAATTCTCTGGCAACTTTCCATATTGAATTTTCATCATCTTCAATAAATTCTAAATTTCGGCTACAAACGCCAAACTCACCATCTTTCATGTAATATGTAACACTACTGCCATCAAGCTTTTCAGAAATGTAACATTTTGCCCCTTGGTTTTTGTCCAACAAATCCTGTAAAATCTGAACACGAGTTTCGTCAGTTTTTGGAATAAAAGAAGGAAATTTTCCTTTCATAATTCCTGAAAGTGAAGCAGGAATGGGTGCTTCGTATTTTTCAACGCCCATAATTTCAGTCACATCCAAGTCTTCTGCAATCTTAATACCTTTAGGCAATACAGATAGCTTAAAACAAATTCCTTGAGAAACTTGTCCTCTAAGCTTAACGGTTCTAATTCGCATTTTTCGAGGTTTTAAAAAAGCAAATTCAGGCTTATCTGGCATTATGCTATCAATTTCACAATAAACGCATAAATCACCTACTTTAAATTCCCCCTTTTTGACCACCAATTGCCAACCTAAAACTTGTGCTTTTTCAATGGCATCAGCACCCTTTATTGGCTCTAAGCTTTTTATTTTTTGTATTGAAACTAATTTTCTCATATTAATATATTTTAAACCAAGTTTTATTTTCTCATAATTAATCTTTTACGCACCTGATTGGAAGAGCATATTCTTTATATGTCTGACCTCTTAATAATTGGTCAATATCGGTAAAAGTTCTTGTCCAATACAAAGAATCCTTTGTATATTCAGTAGAAGACCAATAAGTACCGTAAGAACCTAAATTATAAAAACATCCATCATAACCATGTTTATAACCAAAAAGTAGAGCATTAAAATTAGTTTCACCACCAGATTTTAGCATTCCTGATTGCTTTGACCCTCGTGCATAATGCGTCCCATTTAGCTCATCATCAGACATTTCAAGGAATTCTTCAAGTATTTTCCAATCATCATCACTTGGCAAATGCCAACGCTTAGGACATGCATTTGTTGCTGCTGTCCATTTATATAAGCGTCCTTGAATAACTCCAATACTATCGTTATTTTCGTAATTCCATGATTCCTCCATTGCAAATTTCAGATTCTCAGCCATCCAAACTTGTGTTCCAATCATCACAAC
>DAOVUO010000200.1 GCA_030632545.1 Bacteroidales bacterium | reverse complement strand
CGCAATTCAGCTTCTAACAAAAAAAAAGGAAAATCTACAAATTATCGAGAATCTGAAAAAACTTTCCAGATTAACAAAAAATGCTGAAATAAAAGCTTCTATTTATGAAATGGTATTTCAATTACAACAAAACTTAACTAAAAACAATTGGGAAGAATTTAAAAAACATTTTGAAGGAGTATATACCAGTTTTTTCATTAGACTAAATCAAGATTATCCAATACTTACACAAGGTGATCTAAAAATTTGTGCTTTTATTAGGTTAAATATGGTATCCAAAGATATTGCTCAAATTAGCGGATTAAGTCCAAAATCCGTAGATGTTGCCAGATATAGAATACGAAAAAAACTGAATCTAAAAAGAGAAGACAGTTTGTATAAATTCCTTTCAGAGATATAAAATAACAAAATAGCCTTCACGTAACTCACTTATACACAAAAATATACTACTGACTGTATAGAAAAAATATAGATTTGGTTTATCGCACCCTACTTATTTTTTATTTAACTTTAGTTCCAAAGTTTTCAATATTCATTTCTGCCAAATCTATTGTTCTATGATTAAAAAAATACTCATACCTATATTTGCTTTTTTTACAAGCAACTTCGTATTTGCTCAGATTGATTCGCCCACTAATTTACAAGTACAAACTATAAATAGTGAGTATTTGCTGTTAAATTGGGATACAATAAATTCAGAAAATCTGAAATATTACATTATATATCAAAATACATCGCCAAATGCTGTTACAGAAGTTTATACAACTGAACTTGGCAATAATGATGTAGATTATTCTTTTCTAAATCCTATTGAAAACACGACATATTATCTGAGGATAAGAGCAATAGATTTGAACGATAATTTAAGTGATTTTTCAGAAGAAGTGGCTATTACTTGGCTCGAAACCCCCAATATTATAAGCTCAAGCATAATAAACGACAGCTTGGATGTGAGCATTTCGGCAATTAGCTCCGCTGGAAGTTTTAAGTTTTATCGCCTTTATTATAAAAATGATACAATCTCAGATTTCATTTTACAAGATTCAAGTGAATTTGCAAATAATTTAGATGTAATATTAAAAATTCCTATTCCCGAAAATAATGGATTTAGCTATAAATATTACATAAGCTCAGTAGATACGCTCAATAACGAATATGTTTCTGAAATAGATACTTTTATAATTCCTGATAATATTGCTCCAGAAATACCTGTAAATTTGGCAGGTGAAAATTTAGATAAATCAATAAAGCTTAGTTGGGACGAAATATTAAATTCATATAATGATTTTCTTAGCTATTATATTTATCAAGGCACAGCACCAAATCCAACTACACTGGCAGATTCAACTACTTATTATTTTACAAATCAAAACGAATTTATAATTAATGGACTGACAAACGGACAAATATACTATTTGCGAATTACTGCAAAAGACAAAAATGGAAACGAAAGTGCTTATTCTAATGAAATATCAATAACACCTACAGATATAACTCCGCCAGAAATACCCCAAGATTTAAGTATAAGTACAGGAAATCAGCAAATTAGCCTTTCTTGGTCGCCTGTGCCAAATACTGATGCTGATTTAAATGGATATTGGGTTTATCAAGGTTCAGAATCGGGAAATTTAGCAACAATCACATCAACAACACTTACAAACATTACAGTACCAAGTTTGACGAATAATTCACAGTACTTTTTTGCCGTTTCATCTTATGATTTATCAACAAACCAAAGTGCATTATCAAGTGAACTTAGTGGAATTCCAACAGAATTAGAATCTGAGACTAATAATAACTTTTCGACCGCCAATGTTATTGACCAAAAAATACGTGCAAATTTAAGTACAAACGATATTGACATATTCAAATTCACAGGCATAACAAGCTCAGAATACGATATTTACACAACTATGCCAGTAAATAAGCTAAACGGAGTTAATGACACAAAAATTTATCTTTTTGATGCCGACACAACTGTTTTATTAGCGCAAGACGATAACAGCGGAACAGAAAATTACTCCAAAATAAGGTATACAGTTCCTTATGACACAACATATTACATCAAAACAATTGGTGCAACGTCAAATATAATAAGCGATGACCAGCTCATAATTTTCGAGAGGAAAAGAGATAAGTTTGAAATAAATAATAATTTCAGTTCAGCGAGCTCATTATCAAATAATTCAAAAATTGACAGTTTAAGTATTTATCCAATGTCAGATGTAGATATTTTTAGCTTTACAGCAAATGAATGTGACCAATTAAATCTATATTTTAATTCCGAAAATTTTAATGGGAAAATTAAGCTCTATAATAACAATCAAGAATTACTAGAAACAATAGATAATACAGATTTTGGTGATTACATAAACCATATTGCAACATATTCTGGAATATATTATGCTTCTTACGAATCATCAGATATAAATAATACTTCAACAGGAGATTATACATTAAATTTTTCGATAGAAAAGCCAGCAAGTATAACTAATTCTATATTAATTAACGAGATTCAGGCAAATATTTTCACAACAAATTATGCTGACAGTCTTCAATTTATTGAATTATATAATAAGGGAAGTGTTTTTGTAGATTTAGGAGGTCTTAAGTTTTCAGACGGAATTAATTTTCAATTTCCAGAGTATTCTGTTTTATCACCAAAAAGTTATTTTGTAATAGCCAAAAATCAATCCGCATTTACTAATTTTTATGGATTTGAGGCAGATTATATTTGGACAAGCGGAACACTTAGCAATATTTCAGACACTTTATTGTTTGTAAATCAATCGGATTCAATAATTGATTATGTTATTTACACAAACAATACGCCCTTCCCACAAACTGAAAACAGCGAAAATTCGTCGTTGGAATTAACAAATAGCGAAATATCAAATATGTCGGGAACAAACTGGCATGCTTCATATCTAACAAACGGAACACCCAAAGCAAGAAATTCGGTTCTATCAGTTTATACAGATGATATTTATGAAAACAACAACGAAATTACTGATGCAAAAAGGTTAATGGCAGGAAGATATACGCTCACTATGTCGGCAATTGAGGAATCAAATAATGCAGATACTGTAGATTGGTTTTATTATAAGGCCGAAGCCCAAGAAAAACTCGAAATAAATGCAGAAACAAACACCGAATCCTTTTTTTACTATTTATATGTTTATGATTCTGCAGGAGCTTTATTAACAGCAAACGAAGATAGTGCAAGTGCCAAATCAGTGGACTATATTTTTACTCAAAATCAAGATATATTTATAAAAATAAGAGCAATAGATAACGAAGCGAACTATAGCTTAGAGATACTTTCAAACTACATACCTAAAACTACTGGATGGAAAGAAGAATTTGAAGTACTTGAAGATAATTTTCTGCCATTTCATTGGCAATTTCTTGATTATGACGATAATAATTCTGGATGGAAATCTATGAATACGATTGGAATAAACGAAACAGGTGGAATACAAATTGCGCCAAATTCCCAAGGAAACAACGATTGGTTATTTACACCTTTTTTAAAAATAACACAGTCGAATGAATTTATGTTCTACACAAAAACAACAGCAGGTTTTACCGAAAAATTTGAAGTTTATATTGCCGATTCTTCATCTGTTGACCAAACGAATTACATTTTGCTAAAAACAGACTCCGTTTCAAGCAATGAATTCACTCCTTTTTATTACGATTTATCAGCTTACGATGGAGATACAATCCGAATTGCAATACGAAATATCAGTATAAATCAAAATATTCAAACTATTGATAATGTAGAGTTAAGAAATTATATCCCCAAAACAGAATTTACAGGAATTATAAAAGATAAAACCACAAATATGGCTTTGGAGGGCGTTAAAGTTCAAGCAAGCAATCAAATTGTTTATTCCGATGAATATGGACGCTATACATTTAATATTCTGGATATTGGAAATAATGCGGTAATTTATGAAAAAGACAATTACCAAACTGCAAAATTTAATGTAGAATTACTTGGCGGAAATGACACATTAGATTTGTTGTTGAAACCAATAAATAATTCTGTGGTATATTACACAGGACTTGAGAATACTGAAGATAAAGGCTATACGGACGCTAATTATCCTACAGGTTGGAGAGTAAACAGTAATTTTGTTAATGGCTATACTACAATATTGCCATTTGCAGGTGATTCGATGTTGATATTGGGTGGCGAAAATAGTTACGACAATAATTTAGCCAATATTTGGACAAATCTACCCAATTCTTCAATGGATTTAAGCAAAGCGCAAACTGCCTTTTTAACTTTTAGTATAAATTACAATACTGAGGAAGATGCTGATAAAATTTTTCCACTAGCAAAAAATTCAAATCACAGCTATACCTATCTCGATATAAACAATGATGGCTATGCAAATTCTGACGATTATTTTTCAGGAAATTCAAATGGATGGATTTCTGACACCATTTATTTAGATAAATACATTGGTTTCGAAAACGGTAATAATGTGCAAATTGCATTTTATTTTGCGGCAGATGCAAATTTCAATATCACTAATTTTGGTGTAGCAATTGACGAATTAAATCTTTATGCAAAAATTGAGACTGAAATTCCTATACCCGAAAATTTCAAAGCTACAAGTTATATAAACAGTGAAATTCCAATGACATGGAATGCGGTATTAAATAGCGATTATTACAAAATTTTCCGTTCACAATCACAAAATAATTATCAATATATAGACACTACATCAAATCTTACATACACCGACACAATAGTTGCAGATAGTGTAAAATTTTTCTACAAGATATCAGCAGTTACTGATTTTGGCGAAAGTGAATTTTCACCAGCTATTAATGCAATATCTGGCACACCAATTACACGTATTATACAGTTTGATAAAACAAACAACCTTGTTTTAACTTATGATTTTGAACACACAGACCTAAATACAATGTCGCCAGAATGGATGTTATATTTCGACAACCATAATTATTACAACTGGCAAGTAGGAAACTTTGAAAATGCAATAGCTAGCAGTATTATTATTCCTGAGCATACAAATTTTCTGTATTTATACAATAATGAAGCAAATATTAGTAAAGACCAAAGTGGTGATGCAACATTATTAAGCCCATGGTTCGATTTAGATAAAACTACTAACGATGTTTTTCTTTCTTTCGACAGCTATTCACAAAAAGATGAAAACATAAAACATTATATTCAGTTGCGAGATTTCGCTTCGATGAATTGGGTGATTATAGATAGTATAGAAACTAGTAACACTTGGGAAAGCAATAAAATTAAACTTACAGATTATATTGACAGTACACTCATTGACAAACGTTATCAAATTGGATTCAAAATTCAAAATTCAAACACAATTAAGGGAACATACGATTATGGCTGGGCAATTGATAATTTTTTAGTTCAGGAAATTCCTTATGGGTATTTCGAAGGTTATGTTTATTCAAAATCGGGGAATCCTATTTATAATGCGGAAATATCAATAGCTGAACTAAATCTAAAATTTTATACTGATACAACTGGTTTTTTTGAGAGCAAAAACACATTATATCACAATAATACTTTTAACACTGAAATACAAGCTTATACATATACAATTGATAATATTTCGGCAAATAATATAAGTATTACAGCATTCGACACCCTAAGAATTAATGTCTATTTAGAGCATGATTTACCAGCACCAAATAGCTT
>DAOVUO010000293.1 GCA_030632545.1 Bacteroidales bacterium | reverse complement strand
TACCTTGTTTTACTGTCCTCATTGGTACTGATTATTGTAGGAACAAGAACGGCTACAAATATGGACGTGGACGTTTTTCCTGATTTAACTGCACCCACAGTTGTCGTTATGACGAATTCGCATGGTATGGCTTCGGAAGAAGTAGAGCGACTAGTGACATTCCCTATTGAAACTGCTGTGAATGGGGCAACTGATGTGCGCAGAGTGCGTTCAGTTTCCTCTCAAGGTTTTTCTTTTGTATGGGTTGAATTTGATTGGGGTACAGATATTTTCAAAGCCCGACAAATTGTAAGCGAGAAGCTCATTAGTATTTCATCGCAAATGCCTTTGGGAATTGGACAACCAACACTTGCGCCACAATCAAGCGTTATGGGCGAAATATTTTTTATTGGTATGCAAGCCGATAGTACAAGTATGATGGAATTACGAACTATTGCCGAATGGAATATAAAGCCTTTAATTTTGGCAACTGGAGGTGTTTCGCAAGTTACTATTATAGGCGGCGAATTAAAGCAATACCAAGTTTTGGCAAATCCCCATAAAATGAAATTCTACAATGTTTCAATGGCTGAATTAGCAAGTATTTGCGAAGGAATTAGCAAAAACTCTTCAGGAAATGTGCTACGACAATACGGCAACGAATATGTTGTGCGAGGAATAGCCAGAACTTCGGATTTAAATAAATTGGGCAATTCATATATCAAATCAATTAATGGAAAACCAATAAAAATTAGAGATATTGCAGAAGTTGTTATAGGAAGTGCCGTTAAACAAGGTCATGCTTCTAAAAACGCAAAACCTGCAATTATTATTTCAATTTCAAAACAGCCAAATACAAATACGCTGGAGCTTACCGAAAGAATTGAAAGCAATCTAGTATTACTTCAGAAAACACTTCCTGCAGATGTAGCCATTGATACAAAAATTTTCCGTCAGGCAGACTTTATCGAAACTTCGGTAAAAAATGTACAAAATGCACTTATTGAAGGTGGTGTTTTAGTTGTAATAATCTTGTTTCTCTTTTTGGGAAGTTTTCGAACTACAATTATTTCATTGTTGGCCATTCCTTTATCATTATTAGGAACAATATTAGTAATGAAATTTTTGGGATTAAATATAAACACCATGAGTTTAGGCGGGATGGCAATAGCCATAGGCTCTTTGGTTGATGATGCCATTATTGATGTTGAAAATGTGTACAAACGTTTGAGGCAAAATTATAAAAAACCAACTGCCAAACAAGAATCGGATTTTACTGTCGTGTTTGAGGCATCAAAGGAAATCAGAGCCTCTATTTTAAATGCAACACTAATAATAATGGTGGCTTTTTTACCGCTATTTTTCCTTTCAGGGATGGAAGGAAGAATGCTACAGCCATTGGGAATCTCTTTCTTGGTTTCATTATTTGTCTCGTTAATAGTTGCTATGACTCTTACACCGCTATTAACAAAAATGCTTCTTACTAACAAAAAATATCTATCAAAAAATGAAAAAGAAAAATGGTTAGTTCGCAAATTATCATATTATTACGAAAAGTCCCTCATTTGGTCCTTAAAGCACAAAAAGGCAATAATTTTCCCAACTATAGCTTTGTTTGTTGTTTCGCTAATTGCTTTTACAAGCTTAGGTCGTAGCTTTTTACCTGAATTTAACGAAGGTTCATTAACGCTATCTGTTGTAACAAAACCAGGAACATCGTTAAATGAAAGCAATCGTTTAGGGAATTTAATAGAAACTGAATTACTGGCAATTCCAGAAATACTAAGCACAGCTCGTCGTACTGGTAGAGGCGAATTAGACGAACATTCTCAAACTGTAAATAGTTCCGAAATTGATGTCAATTTTTCGCTTAATGGACATAGTCAGGAAGAGTTTATGGCCGAAGTGCGTGAAACTTTAGCCAAAATACCTGGCATTGCGGCCACTGTAGGACAACCACTCGGACATAGAATTGACCACATGCTTTCGGGTACACGAGCAAATATTGCAATAAAATTGTTTGGTAATGATTTAAATAAAATGTTTACTATTGCCAATCAGGTAAAAAATGCCATTATTGATATCGAAGGTTTGGTTGATGTAAATGTTGACCAACAAGTTGAGATTCCGCAAATTCAGATACGTGCAAATAGGGAAATGTTGGCAGCCTACGGAATTACAATTAATCAATTTAACGAATTTGTGGATTTTGCCTTTAGTGGCGAAAAACTTGGCGAAATTTACGAAGGACAACGCAGTTTTGATTTAATTCTTCGACTCAATAAAGACTATACTGAAACTATTGAAGGAATTCGCTCTGCACTAATTGACACACATGATGGTAAAAAAGTGCCTTTAGAACAAGTTGCTGATATTGTTTCTGTTGCTGGCCCTAGTTCGATAAGTCGAGAAAATGTACAACGAAAAATTGTAATTGCGGCAAATGTTGCAGGTGGAGATTTACGGGGTGTAGTTGAAAATATTCAGAAAAATATTAATGCCGAAATTGAATTGCCAGAAGCTTACAGAATTGAATATGGCGGACAGTTTGAAAGCGAAGCAAAAGCCTCACGAACATTAATGCTAACTTCAATTATGGCAATAATGGTGATTTTTTTGCTGCTGTTTCAAGAGTTCAGGGATTTTAGATTAGCAGGAATAATTCTGTTTAATTTACCACTGGCATTAATTGGCGGTATTTTTTCTATTTATTTTACTTCGGGCGTGCTTAGTATTCCTGCCATAATTGGGTTTATAACGCTATTTGGAATTGCTACACGTAATGGTATTCTGCTAATTTCTAACTTTCAGAGACTACAGGCAAAGGGTGTTTCATTATTTGAAACTGTTACTTTAGGCTCGTCAGACCGGTTGAATGCCATATTAATGACAGCATTAACAGCGGCTCTAGCACTAATTCCGCTTGCACTAACTGGAGATTTATCTGGTAACGAAATTCAAAGTCCAATGGCTAAAGTAATTTTAGGCGGATTACTCACATCCACATTGCTCAATATTTATATTGTACCAATTATTTACAGTATTCTGAAAAATCGTGGAATTATTAAATCAGATGAAAGTTCAAAGTTGAAAGCTTAAAGTTTAAAAAGAGATTTTGAGAATTAAAAAGCAAGTCTATGTATTCGTAATAAATCTCAAACATGCACAAATTATAATCAAATGAAAAAATATATAGCATTTATAAGTATCAGTTTATTCTGTACTACAATTTTCTCTCAAACAAGTATCGAAAATGTGTTACTGGAAATTGAGAAAAACAATACATCACTTCAGGCTTTGCGTAAAAGTGTAGACGCAGAAAAGCTGGGAAATAAAACTGGAATCTATCTGCAAAATCCAGAAATTGGCTTTGCTTATTTGTGGGGAAGTCCAGTGGAATTGGGAACACGTGCAAATCTAAGTATTTCACAATCTTTCGATTTCCCAACTGTGTATAAGCATAAAAAACAAATTGCGAATAGCAAAAATGAGCAAATTGAATTGGAATATCAAAAGCAATTAAAAAATATTCAATTACAAACTCGTTTGCTTTGTTTTGATATTGTTTATATTAATGCGCTTGAGAACGAACTATCTAAAAGATTAATTCATGCTCAAAGTATTGCAAATTCGTATAAAGCCAAATTTACTATTGGCGAAACAAATATTTTGGAATACAATAAAGCACAGTTAAATTTATTAAATACCACAACTGAAATAGAATCAATTGATATTGAAAGAACTGTGGCCTTAGCTGAATTATCACTCCTAAACGGGGGTATTCTTATTAATTTTACTGATAGTCAAATCATAAACACTGAACTTAATGATAATTTTGAAGATTGGTATGCCGAAGCCAAACAGAGCAATCCTCTATTAAAATGGCTGAAGCAAGAAATTGAAATAAGTCAGCAACAAATAAAACTAAGCAAAGCAATGAAACTGCCTAAATTTCAGGCTGGATATATGAGCGAAGGACTTGTAGATGACAAATTTCAAGGCATAACTTTAGGTTTGTCTATTCCATTAAGAGAAAATAAAAACACAGTAAAGTACGCAAATGCACAAGCAGAAGCCTTAAAAAGCATTGAATTTGATGAAAAAATGCAATTTTACAATAAGTTAAAAGCATTTCACGCTAAGGCTATAGCTGTGCAAAATACAGCAAATAATTACCGCCAAAACTTAAAATCTTTCGATAATTCAGCATTATTAAAAAAGGCATTGGAAAGTGGCCAAATTAGCTTAATCGACTATATGCAAGAGCTTTCTATATATTATGAAAGTATAAATAAATTACTTGAACTTGAACGAGAGTTAAATAAAACTATAGCTGAATTATGCCAATTTGAGTAAGAAAAATCAAAGTAAAGCAAACAAAATACTAAATAAAACTAGAAATTTGTTTGCTTTTTTTGCACCTTTGTAAATACTTTACAATACACAATCAAATGAGTAAAGACTACAAACGCCAAATAGTAAATCAACTAAAAACAATAAACCCTTATTTTATAATATTAGTAGGTTTCTGTGCTTATGGCGAAACAAATGAT
>DAOVUO010000388.1 GCA_030632545.1 Bacteroidales bacterium | reverse complement strand
TATTGAATAAATATCATTCAGAGTTTCAAAATCACGGAAATCAAATTAAGGCTTTACATCGAATTATTTATAAAGTCGGACAAGCTACTTTTCTTACTAATTTAACTACTGCTATTGGGTTTGCAACTTTTATAATTACTAAAAATGATATGTTAGTGGAGTTTGGAATTGTTGCTTCATTGAATATTATGGGCTTATTTGTATTAAGTATTTTATTAATTCCTATCTTTTTTAGTTTTGCTAATGAGCCTGAATATCGTCATTTAAAGCATTTAGATAAATCTTCGATGAGTTTTATTCTCGATTATTTAGAAAAAATTGTTTTACATTATCGACCTTGGGTTTATTTGGTTGTTTTTGTTTTTTTGATTTTATCCGTATTTGGTATTATTCGTATGAAAACAACTGGCTATATTGTTGATGATATTCCTGCTGATGATCCAGTATATGTGGATTTGAAATTTTTTGAGAAACATTTTGGCGGTGTTATGCCATTTGAAATTATGGTGGATACAAAAAAGAAAAAAGGAGCTACTAGACTTAAAAATTTGAAAAAAGTAGAGGAACTTGAGGATGTAGTTTCTGCTTTGCCAGATATTTCAAATATGTATAGTGTTGTAGATGGTTTAAAATTTGCGAAGCAAGGCTTTTATAACGGAAATCCTAACCGTTACAGCTTACCCGATAAGCAGGAGCTTTCTTTTTTATATAAATATTTGTCTGGTGGGTCTGAATCTACAAATTTAATAAATAATTTAATGGATTCTACACGTCAGATTATGCGAATTTCTGGTAGGGTTGCCGATGTTGGAACAAACAAAATGCTCGAAATTCTTGATACTGTGCGTTTAATTACAGATTCTATTTTATCTCCCGAAAAATATGATGTACGAATAACTGGTTCAAGTGTTATTTTTACAGTCGGAACTACCTATTTGGTGAAAAATTTATTTAGTAGTGTTGGTTTAGCTGTTTTGCTAATTGCTATTTTTATGGCTTGGATGTTCCGAAGTCGTAGAATGGTGGTGGCCTCTTTAATTCCTAATTTATTACCGCTTACTCTTACAGCAATGCTTATGGGGTATTTTGGAATTCCTATAAAACCCTCCACCGTTTTAGTTTTTAGTATTGCTTTTGGTATTTCGGTGGATAATGCCATTCACTTTTTGGCTAAATATCGTCAAGAATTAGCACTTTATCCTGATGATATAAAAAAGGCTGTTTTAAACGCATTACGCGAAACAGGAATTAGTATAATTTATACTGCTACAATTCTTTTATTTGGATTTAGTATTTTTATGTTTTCTGATTTTGGTGGAACACAAGCACTTGGTTTATTAGTTACTATAACTTTATTGGTGGCAGTTTTGGCTAATATTATTTTATTACCGTCTTTAATTATTTCTATTCAGTTTTTTACTACAAAGCATTTTAAGAATAGTTTAATTCGTATTAAGGATGATTTTTTTTCAAAAGAGCAAGAGAATAATGAGGACTTTTAACGAATTATATAAATTAATTGATAACGGACTAAAAAATGAACTTTATCAAAATAATACTGAACCTGAGGGATTATATAAGCCAATAAAGTATATTTTAAGGAATGGTGGTAAACGTATTAGACCTGCTTTGGTTCTTATGGCAGCAAATCTGTTTACAAATAAAATTGACCATTTTATAAAGCCAGCCTTAGCACTCGAAGTTTTTCATAATTTCACCTTATTACACGATGATATTATGGACGATTCGCCATTGCGTAGGGGCAAGCCAACTGTTCATACCGAATGGAATAATAATACTGCAATTCTTTCGGGCGATGCAATGGCTATTCTTGCTTATCAATGTTTAGAGCATACACCCACTGAGGTTTATCCGCAAGTAATGAACGTTTTTAATCATACTTCGCTTAAAGTGTGCGAAGGGCAGCAATATGACATGGAGTTTGAAACTCGACAGGATGTTCGATTAGATGAATATCTTACAATGATTAGATTAAAAACTGCCGAGTTACTTGCTGGTAGTCTGAAAATTGGTGCTGTACTTGGTGGAGCTGATGGTAAAAATGCTGATTTACTTTACGATTTTGGTATAAATTTAGGAATTGCTTTTCAAATAAAAGATGATTGTTTGGATACTTTTGGTGATTTTAAAAAATTTGGAAAACGTATTGGTAATGATATTATTGAAAATAAAAAAACCTTTCTTTTAATTAAAGCATTTGAATTAGCTAAAGGCACAATACTTGAGGAGCTTAAAGAATTAATCTTTGTTAATCAATCTAAGCAAGAATATAAAGTTAAGCGAGTTACAGAAATTTTTCGAGAGTTAAAAATTGATGAAATTTGTGATAAAGAAATGAATCTTTATTTCAAAAATGCAATGCATAAACTTGAATCTGTTGATATTGACAAGGAAAAAAAGATAGAATTAGAGATTTTGGCGAAAAAATTTATTCATCGTGATAAGTAGATTGGATAAAAAGTGATAAGTTGAAAGTTTTAAGTTAAAAGGAAAATAAATTCATAGAATGAAGGCAAAATATAAAATTAGGGATATTTTAAGCATGTCCGATTTAGTAGGACAAACTTTAACCGTAAACGGATGGGTAAGAACAAAGCGCGATAGCAAAAATATTGTTTTTGTTGCTTTAAACGATGGTACAGTTTTTAATAATCTTCAATTAGTTATTGATGTTGCTAAATTTGATGAAGATCTATTGAAAAATATTACAACTGGTGCTGGAATTGGTGTTACTGGTGAGCTAGTACAATCACAAGGCAAAGGTCAAACGGTTGAAATGCTTGCGCAGAGCATTGTATTATATGGCCCAGCAGACCCTGCTACATATCCTTTACAAAAAAAAGGGCATTCAATGGAATTTTTACGTGATATTGCGCATTTGCGTTTTCGTACAAATACTTTTGGTGCAATTTTTCGTATTCGACACGAAATGTCTTATGCAGTACATAAATTTTTTCACGATAAAGGCTTTAAATATTTACATGCGCCAATAGTTACTGGTTCTGATGCCGAGGGAGCAGGAGAGATGTTTCATGTTACTAACTTTGATTTGGAGAATATGCCTCGCACTGAAGAAGGGAAAATTGACTTCTCCGAGGATTTCTTTGGCAAAGAGACTAATCTTACTGTTTCGGGTCAACTAGAGGCAGAATTAGCTGCTTTAGCCCTTTCTGAAGTTTATACTTTTGGACCAACTTTTAGAGCAGAGAATTCTAATACAAGTAGACATTTAGCTGAATTTTGGATGATTGAGCCCGAAATGGCTTTTTATGACATTGTTGATAATATGGATTTGGCTGAGGAATTTTTAAAATATTTGGTTAAACATGCTTTAGATAATTGTGCAACAGATATTCAGTTTTTGAATAAAATGTTTGATAAAAACTTAATTGCTCGTCTGGAAAAGGTGGTGAAAGAGGATTTTGTTCGTTTAACTTATTCCGAAGCTGTTGAAGTGCTTATAAATACAAAGCAAAAGTTTGAGTACAAAGTGGAGTGGGGGGTAGATTTGCAAAGTGAGCATGAGCGTTATTTGGTTGAGAAGCATTAC
>DAOVUO010000332.1 GCA_030632545.1 Bacteroidales bacterium | reverse complement strand
TATGTCAATATTTTTTCCATGGGTTAAAACCCATGGCTATTAAAATTAAACCACTATGTGGTTTTTGTTTTGAAAAATGGTAGCGATTTACAATTTCGAAACAATAAATTTAGCAAAACTTAACCAGTGTTGCATGTTTAAGGTAAATTTACAACTATTAACACTATAAAAACTTAATTTTTCATAAATAATTCAAGTTTGGAAAAGTTTTTGCCTAAAAGTTTTTTAAATTAGCTAATTAGAGTAAATTTGTGTACCCATGATACCAGAATACAAGGTAAATATTATATCTAAAGAAGAAAATCTTGTTTGGAGTAAGAGTTTTAAGGCCTTACTCCAAAAGTTCTTGCCTAATGAAAATGCAAAAACTAATATTTTTCAAGAAATAAGTTTTAAGCAAGTCACCCACCACACAGATCCAAATATTTCATCTAAAATATTTATTATTATTGATAATGAACAAGAACTTAAAGATAATGTTGGATTAATAAGTGGTCTAGTCAATAACAAAAAAGTATATATAATATTCCTTTCCCCTACTGATTTCTACAAACATCTCGAAGGATTTTTTTTTCACAGTAATTTTTTTGAATATTCTTCAGATGGTACAAGCAAGCGGATTAATCCATTTACGATTAATATAAATTCAAAACTATGGGTAGAACTAGTCAATATTGGAAGTTTTATTAGATCTGGTGAATTAAAAAACACTTCAAATACCATTTGCATAGCTTGGTCTAGCATTGAATTATCATCTTATAGAAAATTGTTGGCATCAGAATTGCAACATAATGGCTATAATGTTGTGTTACTTAATTATAATGAGTCTAAAACAAGCTTATTGGATAAATTTAAAAACTGTGAGTATATAATACATCCATTTGGTAGTCATAAATCAGAAAAACTGGCAATTGACAACACGCCATCAGATAGATATCAAATGGACATAGCCTCAGAATACATTCAAACTGAGGAAGATACAGTTATTAAAAGATTTGTTTGGGAAATGCCTATAAAATCTAAAGTAGACGATGAAAATTTGGCATATTTAAATAATCTAGCTACCGATAAATATTTATTAGCTAATGCAGATTATCTGAAAATTGATTTTTCGAAATTTAAAGCATTAATTATAAGCGAAATACGAAACAGAGAGACAGAGGAATCTTTTGCATTACAACATAGTAATACAATTGTTAATATTTTAGGAATATATCAAGATGCAGTAAATATAGAAGTTGAACTTGCATCTAAAATTAAATATAATATATCGCCTTCTATTCAATTAATCAATCTACCTGATAGCTTTATGACTTTGCGTAGATTTAGAGCTTATTTGATAGATGCTGAGGTAGTTATAATTTTTTATTTTGAAGAAAATACAAAATGGCTAAAAAGCAAACTAATTGAAATTATGAAAGCACCAGGATATGGACGGAAAAAAAATTGGGTAGCTAAGTATATAATTACACTTGATAAATCTATTATTGACGATAAGCTATTAACAGATGACTTTGAAATAATTGAACTAAATGAAACAAATTTTTTACGTAAATTACAAACAGATATAGAAAACTATAAATTAATTGAAAGAAATTCAATCTAAAATACAAGTAAAAAAATCAAACTCAATAACAGTGAAATTTAATCCCTTTCCAGGATTAAGACCTTTTACCGTAGAGGAGAGTCATTTGTATTTTGGAAGGGAAAATCAAGTAGATGAAATAATAGATAAATTAAGCGATAATAGATTTTCAGCTATTCTTGGTGCTTCAGGTAGTGGAAAATCATCATTGATGTATTGTGGATTAATACCCTCGTTAGAAGGTGGTACAATTGGTGGGAATAATAAGCGTTGGCGAATTATAAAAACGCGACCAGGGGAAACTCCAATAGAAAATCTTGCCAAAGCATTAAATTATGGCTCTACAGATTATCATAATCAGAAGGAAATAGAGCGAAACATTACTGAATCAACAATTTATGCAACATTAAGAAGTAATTCTCTTGGCTTGATTGATGCTCTTGAGTACCTTTCATTAAATAATAATGAAAATCTTCTTTTGTTAGTTGACCAATTTGAAGAACTTTTTAGGTTTCAAAATATTAAAAGTTACGAAAATAAAGAACAAGCTCTTGAATTTGTACAGTTACTTCTCAATTTAGTGAATGCAAAACATTTACCTGCGTATACAGTATTTACAATGCGCTCTGACTTTGTAAGTGAATGTGCACAATTTCCTGAATTAGCCGAACTTATAAATCGCAGTAATTATCTTATTCCTCAAATGACTAGGGCCGAATTAAAAACCGCAATAGAAGGTCCAATAGCTGTTGCAGGAGGTAAAGTTACTTCAAATTTAGTTAATCAGCTTGTTAATGATGTTGGCGATAACCCTGATCAGTTACCTATACTTCAGCATGCTCTAATGCGCTCTTGGGACTATTGGGTAAAACATCGAGAAGAAAATGAAGAACTTGACATTACACATTATATCTCGATTGGAAGCATGGACAGAGCACTTTCTGACCATGCTAACGAAGCTTATGCTGAACTAAATCCAAAAGGTGAACATATTTGCGAATCTATGTTTAAATTGCTTACAGAAAAGCAATCAGAGGAACGTGGGATTCGTCGCCCCGCTGCCATTTCTGAAATTATGGACGTTTCGGATGCTTCTTTTGAGGAAGTTGTTGTTGTAATTGATAAATTCAGAAAAACTGGTCGTGCTTTTTTAAATTCGCCTACTGGGAAAAATCTAAGCGAAGACTCTATTCTCGACATTTCACACGAAAGTTTAATGCGTATCTGGGATAGACTAAAAACATGGGTAGAAGAAGAATCCATGTCTGCTCAAATGTACGTTCGCCTAGTTGAAGCATCGGAAAAATACAATAATGGTTCAGGAAATCTATGGCTTCCTCCTGATTTACATTTAGCTATAAATTGGCGCGATAAGCAACTACCAACTGTGGCATGGGCCTTAAGATACGCAAAAGCTTTTGAAAGAGCTATTAATTTTTTAGATACAAGCGAAAGGGAATTCAATGCAGCGGAATTAAACAAACTTCGGCAACAGAAAAAAGCACTTCGGCGTTCGAAAATAACTGCAATAATTCTTGGTATAGCGGCTATTTTTTCGTTGGGTTTCATGCTCTATGCAATTACAGCTCAGGTAGAAGCAGAAAAACAACGCTTATATGCTGAAGAAATTAGTGTTGTTGCACAAGATAATGCACAAAAAGCCTTAGAATCAGCAAAAATAGCTAATGAAAAAACAAAAGAAGCAGAACGTCAAAAGCAAATTGCAGAATTACAGAAAAAAAATGCAGAAACAGAAAAGCAAAAAGCTGAAAAAGAAAGACAAAGAGCATTAGAACTTTTTCAATTAGCTAACGAACAAAAGGAAATTGCTAATGAAAAAACAAAAGAAGCAGAATTTCAAAAATTGCTTGCTGATAGTAGTGCTACAGTTGCCACACAGCAAAGAGTTGTTGCCGAATCGGAAAAAGAAAAAGCTCTTAGATTACGTTTAGTATCCATAGCACAATCAATGGCAATTAAATCTCAACAAATTGATCGCGATACCTCATTAGCAGAGCTACTTGCTTATCAGGCATTTGCCTTTAATACAAATTATAATGGCGAAAAACATAATAATGATATTTATAATGCCTTATACAAAAGCTATTATAAACAAAAACCTATTACTTTTTTCGATAATCACCCTCACTCTGAAGCAGTAAGAGGAATTGAAGTTTCAAACAGTGATATGTACACTGCTGGGTCTGATGGGTTTATATATAAAACATCTAGCTACAAAAACACCAATGAGAAAAAACAAATTTACGGCAAAGATATAGTTTTTAAAAATTTAAGAATCAGTAATAATGGAAAACATTTAGTGGCCCTTACAGATGAGAATTATCTAATATATATAAACTTAGAAAGGGGAAAAAACTCATTATCAAAAAACACAAGACTTGAAGGAAATTTATTACTAAATTTTGATTCTTATACAAATTCAATACTAATAGCTGGGGAGCAAAAAATATACATTATTAGTATCGACAAT
>DAOVUO010000287.1 GCA_030632545.1 Bacteroidales bacterium | reverse complement strand
GTGCCCATAAGTATGAACTCCATATTTTAAAAGCGTTAAGCAGTTTATAAAAACTAAGTTTGCTTAGTATTACTAGCATTTCGTACATAAGCACAAAAATACTTGCTTATATACTTAGTGCAAATTTTTTACAACTTACCCGATGTTTGGGACAGGCAGTTAAACTTTGTCAAACTTGCGGTTAATAAATGCATAAAGTGGTTATAATCAGGCATTCAATTTAAAAATCGAACTTTGACAAAGTTCTCGTTACAGGGGAACCATTGAATTTAATATTATAAAGAAAATACTCCTTCAACTCGCAATTGTAAGCAATACATAACACATGCAATCTGTCGCTATATTAGTGCAATCTGTCAATTAAAACCAAAGAATCTATATGTTTCAATGTAGAATAGTTACTTTAGCTTAATTATTTAATTTTGAGCTTTATGTTTAGACTAAAATCATTACTTTCGATAGGACTTCTTTTTTTAAGTCTTAGTTTATTTTCACAAGATTACTTTTTAAAATCTTATGCTCCTTTTGACAAAACTATTTCTTCTCCCGAAGAGTTTTTGGGTTATCCTATTGGCGAATGGCACACTCGCCACGATATGGTTGTTGCATATTTTACAAAATTAGCTGAGCAATCGGAAAATGCAGAACTAATTGAATATGGTAGAACGCACGAAGGTCGTAAATTAATTGTTTTAGCTATTGCCAATAAAAGTTTATTGGACAAAAAGGACGAAATCCAACAACAACATCTTGAACTAACAAAATCTAATGCAAAAATTTCGAATATTAACGAAATGCCTTTGATTGCATATATGGGACATAATATACACGGAAACGAAGCGTCTGGTGGCGAAGCATCATTACTTTTAGCTTATACATTGCTTGCCTCGCAAAATGCAGAAATAAAATCCTATTTAGATAAAGGAATTATTTTTATTGATCCAGTAATTAATCCCGATGGACGTGAACGACATAGCATGTGGGCAAATACGCATAAAGGGAATCCGCTAATTAGCGACCCACTAGATATTGAGCATAATGAAATTTGGCCAGGCGGACGAACAAATCACTATTGGTTTGATTTAAACAGAGATATTTATCTGGTTGTTCATCCCGAAAGTAAGGCTCGTTTAAAGTTTTTTCATACATGGTATCCTAATGTGGCTACCGATTTCCACGAAATGTGGACAAATATGACTTACTTTTTTGAGCCAAAGAAAAAGTACGGGATTGCAAAAGAGCTTATTCCTACCGAAAATCATAATAAACTAAACCCAATATTTGCAAAGGAATTTGGCAAAGCACTTGATTCAATTGGAACTTTTTATTTCTCGGGTGAGATTTTTGATGCCAATTATCCTGGTTATGGCTCTACATATCTTGATATTCAGGGTGGTTTGGCATTATTATTTGAGCAAGCATCGTCAAGAGGACATGTACAAGAGTCTAATCATCAGTTGCTCACATTTGAGCACACTATTCGTAATCAATTTTTGATGGGATTAACTACTCTAAAAACATCGTTTGCGAATAAAGGAATGTTGCTAAATTATCAAAAGCAGTTCTTTGAATCTGCTATTAGTAGTGCAAAAAAAGACAATGTAAAAGCATATATTTTTGGTGATGCAAAAGATAAAAACCGCACAAAAGCTTTTGTCGATATACTTCTTCAGCATAAAATAGAGGTTTACGAGCTTAAGCAAAGTATCTCTCAATCAGGAAAAAAACTCGAATCTGGTTCTGCATTTGTTGTTCCAACAGCACAAGCACAATACCGCATGGTGCGCTCAATATTTGAAACTAACAAAACTTTTATAGATAGTGTTTGGTACGATGCATCAGCATGGTCGTTAGCACATTTTTATAATATGCCATTTGTTGGTTCGAGTGCAAATGTTAGTAAAGGCAATAAAATTACAGATGCAAATACGCTATTCAAAACCAAAACTTTTGCAAAAGCTGACTATGCTTACCTTGTTGATTGGAATGATTATAATAGTGCGGCATTTTTATCTTGCTTATTTAAACATAACATCAAAGTATATTCAGCATTTAAACCATTTACAACAACGCTCGAAGGCAGTTCTAAAAACTTTAATTACGGCACTTTAATGATTCCTGTTAGTTTACAAAAAATTGAGGCTGATAAATTATTCGAAATAATATCTAAAATCACTCAAAAAACTAAAGTTCCGGTGTATTCAACAAACTCTGGCTTTAGTAGTAATGGAAGTCATTTTGGTGGCACGAGTTTTAAAGTACTGGAAGCTCCCAAGGTTTTAACGCTTGTTCATGGTAGTGTATCTGGTTACGAAGCTGGCGAAATGTGGCATTTGTTCGACCAACGACTTAATTATCCCATCACAAAAGTGCGCATTGATCAATTTAATCGCATTGATTTCTCTAAGTACAATACTTTGATAATGGTTTCGGGCGGATATTCGGAGCTAGATAGTGCAAAAAAGCAAAAAATTGCACAATGGGTAATGAAAGGTAACACACTAATTACTAGTCGGGGTGCAACTGCTTGGGTAATACGAAATAAAATTGTACATGAGCAATTAGTCCAAACTCCTAAAAAAGAGAAAAAAGAAGGTGAAATTAAGCCAGTTGAGCGATTGGCTTATGATGAAGCATCTGAACGTGCAGGTGCAAAGGAAGTTGGCGGTGCGATTTTTGAAACAAATATTGATCTTACACACCCACTAGCATTTGGTTATACCAGCAACAAACTTCCTGTTTATCACAACAGCAGTGTATATTTAATGCCGAGCAAAAATCCGTATTCTACTGTGGCTAAATACACAAGCAATCCTTTAATTAATGGTTATATTACAGATTTTAATCTAAATACATTTATAAAACCTGCAGCATCCTTAATTGTAAGTCCGTTAGGCAGAGGACGAGTAATTCTTTTTGCTGATAATCCAAATTTTAGAGGTTCGTGGTATGGAACAAACAAATTGTTGTTTAATGCCATTTTCTTAGGTCAACATATACAAGTGCCGAGATAAAGCGATGCTGATTTGGTTGGAAGAAGAAAGTGGGAAGTTAAAAGTTGTAAGTTAAAAGTCAAAAATCACAAGTGCGTTAGGCGGATGGCTACAGCCTCCGTCTGACTATTCTTAGAGGCTTTGCCTCAAAATACAACCACAATAATTTAGATTCTACTGTTCATGGCTTCGCTGATGAAACAAAATGCTATCTATTTTACAAACAGTGATTGGTCATTAGTTGTTGGAGATTAGTTGTTAGTGATTGGTAAACTCTATTTATGATAGGTCATAATGTCAAACCAGTAACAAGTACCCAGTACCCAGTACCCAGTACCCAGTACCCAGTACCCAGTACCCAGTACTGCATAACTAATTAACTGTTTGTAAGCACAATCCTGTTAGGGCTAGCGGATATATGGTAATACATTATTTCTATAATTTAAAAATTCTTACATTTGTTCGAAGGAAGCGATCTTAAAATTAATACAGAGATTCCTTTGCTTCGCTCGGAATGACGATTTTAATAAGCTACTTATTTTTGTTAAAAACTTGTACTTAAGTAAGTATCTCAAACACTAGATATAATTATGTTTTCATTTTTTCAACCAGCAGCACATATCCAAAGTCTTCCTGAATCGGAAGTAGACAGCTCGTACAAAAAACACCGATTAAAAGTTTTCTTAGGAATATTTATAGGCTATGCGGGCTACTATCTTGTCAGAAAGAATTTTGCCTTGGCTATTCCTAATTTAATAGAAGAAGGTTTTAGTAAGGTTGAACTAGGAATTGCATTATCGGGCGTTTCTATTGCTTATGGTATCAGTAAATTTATAATGGGAAATTTTTCCGACAGAAGTAATCCTAAGTACTTTATGCCATTAGGACTAACTATGTCGGCCATATTAATGGCTTCATTAGGTTTAATTTCGTGGACTACTTCGAGCGTTGGAGTAATGTTTATTATTTTGTTTCTAAATGGTTGGTTTCAGGGAATGGGATGGCCGCCAAGTGGTAGAATTATGACGCACTGGTTTTCGCAAAAAGAACGTGGAACAAAAATGGCTTTTTGGAATGTGGCACATAATATTGGTGGTGGATTAATTGGCCCATTAGCAATTGCTGGCTTTGCTATTTTTGGCGATTGGCATAGTACTTTTTACTTTCCTGCAATGATTGCCATTTTAATTGCTATTTTTACTTTTGTAATGCTTCAGGATACACCACAATCTGTTGGATTACCACCTATTGAGCAGTATAAAAACGATTATCCTGAAACCTATGATAAAAGCCAAGAGAAAGAATTTACTGCAAAAGCAATATTTGTAAAATATATTCTACCAAATAAAGTACTTTGGTCAATTGCTATTGCAAATGCCTTTGTGTATTTTGTTAGATACGGTGTAATAGATTGGGCTCCTACTTATTTAACCGAAGTGAAAGGCTTTTCGTCCGACGATTCTAAATGGGCATATTTTGCTTATGAATGGGCAGGAATTCCAGGTACATTATTATGTGGCTATCTTAGCGATAAAGTATTTAAAGGCCGACGAGCACCCGCAGGTATTATTTATATGGTACTTGTATTTATTGCCATATTAGTTTATT
>DAOVUO010000302.1 GCA_030632545.1 Bacteroidales bacterium | reverse complement strand
GCAATATTTATACTTCCTTTAATATCTCCCATGGTATTATTTACCATAGATTTTACAATTTTTTCTGTCATTTTTTTATTTAATTGCTTCTGATAATTTGTTTAGTATTGCTGCGTCAAAAGTACTCATTTTTTCGATTGTTTTTAAATCAATGTTAGCTTTCAGCATTTTTATTACTCCAATAAGTTTGTCGAAATCAAATTTATTTTCTAAGTAACTTTCCATATTATTGTCTCCTATTTTGATACCGCCCTGAATCTGTCCATCAAACGTACTACCCACAATTGATTTATCAATTTTAGCCCCACTCAAATCCAAGCCTGCTTTTTTTGCAAAACCATCTATTTCTTCGGCTTTTTGTTCTAGTTCTGCTTGCATTTCGTTGTTCCATTGCTCCATAAATTCCATATTAGCATTCAAAGCTGCTAAACTATTTTCTTGTTTGGCTTTTTGCATTTGTTGTTTTGCTTTTTTATTGCGTGAAAGCAAATCGCTTATCCAAGTGCTAAAATTTCCAAACATCTTTCCTACTACCGGATTTTTTAAAAAATCGGCTGTTTTTTCTATAAATTCTGTTGAATTGCTAAATAAATCTGTCATAATTGAATTCAATATTTATATTACCTGTATTATTAAACAATGGTTCGGTAAATTTTTATAAACTACTGAAATACATAGATTTACTAAATTCCGTTTTATTTACTATGTTGTTTATAACTAGCGGAATACAGTTTTGAAACAGTAAATTTAGTAAATCTTAACGAACCATTGACTTCTAACTTTAAACTTTTAACTTTAAACTCTTCTAACTTTTAACTTTTTCAAACTTCTTAGTCCTTACATCCGACTCAATAAAACCATCTCTAATACGAATAACTCTATGCGCATGAAGGGCAACTTCTTCCTCGTGGGTTACTACAATTATTGTATTTCCTTGTGTATGAATATCAGCAAATAAGCCCATAATATCTACAGATGTTTTGGAATCGAGATTACCAGTTGGTTCATCCGCTAAAATAATTGAAGGTGAATTAACTAAAGCTCTGGCAACTGCAACTCGTTGTCGCTGCCCACCAGATAATTCATTTGGTTTATGATACATTCTATCTGCTAAACCTACATGAGCTAATACCTCGGAAGCGTGTTTCTCTCGCTCAGAAGTAGAATATCCTGCATAAATCATTGGTAGCATAACGTTTTCTAAGGCTGTATATCTCGGTAATAAATTGAATGTCTGAAAAACGAAACCAATTTCCTTGTTTCTGATTTCTGCTAATTGGTCATCAACTAAAGAACTTACAGTCTTATTATTAAGGATATATGTACCGCTTGTTGGAGTATCCAAACAACCTAAAATATTCATTAAAGTTGATTTTCCAGACCCTGATGGCCCCATTATCGCCACATAATCGCCGCCGTCTATATCTATAGAAACCGATTGTAAAGCTCTAACTTCCTGACTTCCTATTTTGTAATGTTTGGCTAAATTTTCGCAATGGATTAAAGCATCAGACATTTTTTCTACTTATTTAATTTATATTCTGGTTTATAACAATGATAAATGAATTCAGATTTGTCTAATCTATAACGTTCAATCTCTTCATCGCTAAAATCATTAACAAAATCATCTTCAATAACTTCAAATCCTGCGGCTAATAGTCGTTGTTTATAATCTGTACCATAAATGCGCACATGATCGTATTGGCCAAAATGCTTCTCACGCTCTTTAGGATCTGTTATGCTAAAATCCTCATAAGTAATTGCTCTATCTCGTTCTATTGGTACTTGCAGAATAATCCATCCACCTGGGCGTAACACCCTTAGCATTTCAGTCATTGCTTTATTGTCATCATCAATATGCTCTAATACGTGATTACAAAAAATAATATCAAAAATGTTATCCTCAAAAGGAATATTTCGAATATCCATTTTAATATCCGCAATTGGCGATTCTATATCTGCAGTAATATAATCTAAATTTTTCAGCTTTCTAAATCGCTTAATAAAAGGCTGTTCTGGGGCAATATGAAGCATTTTATGATTTTCGTCAAAAAAATTGGTTTCATGCTTTAAATACAGCCATAAAAGCCTATGTCGTTCTAAAGATAAGCAATTTGGACATAAACGATTATCTTTTCCTTGATTTCCATAAGGTAGAAATTTACGGAATTTATGTCCGCAAATTGAACATTCATGCTCATTTCCTGCGTAAAAAAGGCTAATTATTTTACTAAATAAAAAACTGAACTTTATAAGATAAACTCTAGGAACTTTTCTAACTATAAACTGTATTATTTTTCTCATTAAAAGTTTGTTATTTTTTATAATGGTTCGGTAAATTTTTATAAACTACTGAAATACATAGATTTACTAAATTTCGTTATATTCAATATATTACTCATAACTAATGGCATACAGTTTTGAAACAGTAAATTTAGTAAATCTTAACGAAGTATTATTTTTATAAAGTGCTATTTTTTTTACCTTATTGACAAAATAAATCATCTTACAGAAATAACATTGTGACATTTTACAAATTTAGTCCAAAATTATTCATTTTTGAGGTTCTGGCAACTGACTTTTGAAACTTTTTTTATAATCATCGAATTTTTCAACTTTATGCTTGTCTTTACCATAAAAATTAAGTATTGGTTCAATATCTGCAGGACGCAAGTAGGCTTGTATCCTATCGAGCATTTTCGCATTTTCGTCTAAAATCATTAACGAAGGAAAATACATTTGTCCGTTAAGCATAGCAACAACAAGCTGATGAAAAGGATGCGGAGTTCCTGGATTAAGATAACTCGCTCCAAAAACATTAATAGTGTCTTTACTCGTACCATTTAATCGAACTGCATAAAAATACTCATTAACCAAATTACCAATATAATTATTGTTATAAGTCTGCATATATTGAATTGTACTCAAATTACGCTCATTTAGATAAAAATCTATCAAAATTTTCTTTGGATTTTCCTTTTGCAGCTCCAAAGCTTCCTCTAAGGTATGCCATTTTGTAACACTTCTAACCATAGAATATCCCGTTGTGCTTTCTTCTGGATAAACTAGCCTAAAAAACTCTAAATACTCATCGTAAGTCACAGTTCTATAAGCTTCTTCGGCATAATATATTAAAATAGGAAACAAATGTGTTTTATTATAATACCCATTATAAAGCTCACCGCTTCCATTTTTGCGAAACATAACTAATGCAGGAAATCTATTATTTCCATTAGTTAAAAACTGTACCAGTGGGTGTATAGCTGAATTTGGATTAAACTTGTAAATCGAATCATTGAAAAATGTTAAATCCTCTTGACTAGAAATATCAATTTTAACGCAATAAAAATATACATTCAAGTAATTAGCAATGTCTCTATCGGACAAAACGCTATCTACCATAAGTTGCGATGAATCGTTTTTTTCGTCAGAA
The DNA here is from genome assembly GCA_030632545.1 of Bacteroidales bacterium. Lineage (GTDB taxonomy): Bacteria > Bacteroidota > Bacteroidia > Bacteroidales > DYOH01 > DYOH01. Next base: position 977 of record DAOVUO010000302.1, on the reverse strand, counting down.
ATAAATAAAAATATAGGCTTCTGCCTTTGTAAAAAGGTATCTTTAACTTGCTCTAAACTTAGCCATTCTACTTTAATTTCCTCTTGGTTTGATTGTGCCAAAAGAAATTGTGCAAAACCTAAAAAAAATGCAAACAACAGAATTTTCCTCATTTTTTAATTCATTATTTAAGATTAATATTTTAATTCAGCTTTATAACTGGTATTAAAAGCCTGCCATTGCATTGTTTTGTACTTATCATCGGCAACAAACTGCAAGAATGATTCCATGCTTACTGGATTCAAATATTCTTGTAATCTTGTAATCGCTTGTCCTTTTTCGTCAATAAAAACAACTGTTGGCAGCATCATTTTATTATTTAATATGGCAAATTGTACTGCAATATCGTGAAAAGGATGTTGCGGATTATTTATAAATTTACTATTTCCCAAAAGCACAGTATCTTTACTCATTGCATCAAACCTAACTGGATAATAGTTTTCGTTTAGCTTTTTTGCAATTGCTGGACTTCGATAATTTGTCCTATTCATTATAGTATTGCTAACAACGCCATTAGCATAAATATCGATAAAAATTTTCTTTGGTAGTTCAAGCTGTTTTGCAAACGCTTCCTCAATTGTTAGCCAATTTACAACACCTGTTGTATCAAAGCTCTGTGTTGGATTTAGCTTAGATAAATCTTCGGTATAAGCTTGCGGAAAAGTAAACCAAAACATTTTTTCATAATAATCAAAAGGAGTTGAACGGTTTATTTTTTCGGCAAAATAATACATAATAGGCTCTTGCTTACGTACATCCTGATATCATGGAATAACAGTTCTTTCACCACTAATATCCATATACACAAAAGACGGATATGACAAACGCCCGTTGAGCAATTCGTTAGCTAAACCCTGAATATGTTTACTTCCTCGTAAAAAACTATAATATGTGGAATCCTTATATACTATAGTGTCATTTGATTCAGCATTTAAACG
>DAOVUO010000563.1 GCA_030632545.1 Bacteroidales bacterium | reverse complement strand
TGCAAGCCATTCACCACCATCTATAGTAATAGTATCACCATTAATGTAGCTACTAAAATCCGACATTAAGAATGTAAACAAATTTGCTAACTCGATATGCTCACCAACTCTTTTTACTGGAATACGCTCAATTAATTTAGATTCCATTGTTGGGTCAGGTAAAAGTCTGCTCCACGCGCCTGGTGTAGGAAATGGGCCAGGAGCAACAGCGTTTAATCTAATGCCATATTTTCCCCATTCGGCAGCCAAAGATTTAGTTAAATTCATTACACCAGCTTTGCTTACAGCTGAGGGAACAACAAAACCAGAACCTGTATATGCATAGGTAGTGATAATATTTAAAACTGTTCCTTTTATTTTTTTATCAATCCAATATTTACCAGTGGCTAAAGTAAAATAGTACGTTCCTTTAAGCACAATGTCCACTACAACATCAAACGCTTTATGTGTGAGTCGCTCGGTAGGCGAACTAAAATTTCCTGCGGCATTATTTATTAAACCATCAATTTGGCCAAATTCGGCAATACCTTTTTCCAGCACATTTTCAATTTCGTTGTACTTACGTACATCAGCCGCAATGGCAAGTACTGGATTTCCTGTTTCATTGGTAATTTCATTAGCCGTTTTGTCTAATACTTCTTTTTTACGGCTAGTAATAATTATTTTAGCACCAAGTTCCGACATGCGTGTAGCCATAGATTTACCTAATCCAGTACCACCGCCAGTAATAATAAATACTTTGTTTTCTAATAAATTTGCTTGAAACATTTTGTTTTATTTTCGTTGATATACAATTTTTCCGTCTAATATAGTTGTTTCAGTTTTAATATACTTTAAATCGTCTGGTTCAGAGTTGAAAATATTATTATTTAGAATAATCACATCTGCCAGAAAACCAATTTTCAGCATTCCTTTTTTATCCTCATCGAACGAAGCATAAGCAGCGTCTCTGGTATAGGCGTATAATGCTTCTTCGATATTAATTTTTTCTTGTTCTTGCCATCCTATGTCATCGTAAAAACTTAGTTTGCTGCGTGTAATTGCAGCATAAATTCCCCACATTGGATTGGGAATCGCTACAAACCAATCACTGCCTAATACTAGTTTAATATTTCTATTTAAGAGACTCCGTGTTCTGTAAGCTTCACTTAATCTTTCTTTACCCAACATTTTTTCTGCCCAGTCAATTTCATCAAGTAAATGAACTGTTTGCATACTTGCAATAATTTCATTTTCCGACATAATATTAATCGTTTCATCAGTTAGCATTTGAGCGTGCTCTATACGTAATCGTCTATCTTTATTGCCGTTTGAGATAGTAAGCTTTTGATAGGATTTAGCTACATCAAAAGTTGCTTTATCGCCAATGGCATGTGTAACAATTTGAAAATCTAATTTATCGGCTTCAATAATTTTAGCTATGTATTCATCGTAATTTAAAGTAGAAAATCCTACATTTTCGGTATTTGAATAAGGCTCAAACATGTGCGCCGTTTGCGATCCCAATGAGCCATCAGCAAAAGCTTTAACAAAGCCAAACTTT
>DAOVUO010000445.1 GCA_030632545.1 Bacteroidales bacterium | reverse complement strand
ATCGCCTTTTGCACCATCTCCACGAGTAACAGCTTTGTCTAATTTCCCATTTATATATCTAATGCCAATTGCTGTACCATCAAATTTAAGTTCTGCTACATATTCAAATTCTTCATCAATAAGCTTTTTTATTCGTTTATCAAAATCTGTTAATTCTTCAGTATTATAAGTGTTGCCTAACGAAAGCATTGGATATTGATGTCTGATTTGCTGGAATTCTTTGTTGATATCGCTTCCAACTCGCTGGCTTGGAGAGAGAGTATCGGCAAATTCAGGAAATTTCTTTTCTAAACTTTCTAATTCTTTTAATTTTTGGTCGTAATTGTAGTCCGATACAGTAGGTAAACTTAATACATAATAGTTGTGGTTATGTTGATTAAGTTCTTTTGTAAGTTGTTGTATGCGGATTTTTGCTTCGCTGCTATTCATTTTTGTCGATTTAAGGCGAATATAGATAAAAAATATGTTTGGAATAGTTGTTTTTTCTTTTTTTATTTTGAGTCTACTAATAAAATGTAAGTAATCAATTCAATGGTTCGGTACTTTTTTATAAACTACTGAAGTCTATAGATTTACTAAATTTCGCTTTCATTTGCTATATTGCTCATAATTAGCGTGCTACAGTTTTTAAATAGTAAATTTAGTAAATCTTAACGAACTATTGCAATTAAAAGCTGCCTTAATAGGAAATTAGCTTTCGTTTTGTTATTTTATTCTCAATGTTTTAGGTACAAAAATAGCCTGGATTTCAATTTCTTGATTTCCTTTTTCAAGTAGTTTGAATTCGATACGCCGATTATATTTTTTCCCATCTTCTGAGATATTTGTTGCAATAGGATTTTTCTCTCCAAAACCTTTTGCTTGAACTTGATTTGGATTTATTCCTTTTTCTATAAGATAATTTTTAGCTGAATTAGCTCTTTTTTGAGTAAGTGTTAAATTGTACGCCTCACTACTTGTAGCATCCGAATGTGCAGCTATTTGTATTACAGACTGTGGGTTTTTCTTTAAATATTCGCCTAAATTATCCAGTTCGTTTTTATAATTATCTTTTATTTCTGTACTGTTGCTTTCGAAAAAAATATCATGAATAACAGTTTTTTGATTTAAAATAATACTTGGTGGATTATAAAATACCACGGGTTCTAAATTTACTCCCTGTTTAATTTTATAATAAGCAGAATCTTGTTCAACAGAAAAATAATTTACATACGATAAATAACCTTCTGCTTCGTATAATGCTTTATATTCTCTATCAGGAATTAACAAAAAAATAAATTTACCACTAACTTTATTAGGTAGAAATACACCAGCTATTTCATCTGTTTCTCTGTCAGAAATTGTAATTTGAACATTTTCGATAGGAGCTTCATCGTCAAGTCTTACAGTTCCAATCAACAGAACCATGTTATCTTCTTGTTTCTCGGGGATTATTGTGAGCTTGTAAATGTCTGATTGCCCTAAACTTCCTTTTCTGTTTGAAATAAAAAAAGCATCTGCATTATTGGGGTGCATCCACAGATTTTTTTCATCAGCTGGTGAGTTTATTGGAAGCCCCATATTTTGTGCTTCGTCCCACTTATTCTCTTCGTTTATCTCACTTATAAAAATATCATATCCACCCATATTTTTTCTCCCATTTGAACTAAAATAAAGTGTATTTAAATCTGAACGCAAGAAAGGTGTTTCTTCGTTTGCCGAAGAATTAATAGCAGAGCCTAAATTAATTGCTTCTCCCCAAGTATCGTCTGGATTTTTTTTAACCATATAAATGTCGAATCCTCCTAAACCACCTTCTCTGTTACTACTAAAAAGGATAGTTCTATTATCAACCGAGAAAATTGCATCTTTTTCAATGTAAGATGAGTTAATCGGCTTTGGCATTCGTTCCGATTTTTTCCAAAATCCTTTTTGCCATGTAGTTAAAAAAATATCATTGTCGTAGGCGAATAATAAATAACGGCTATCTACCGAAATTGATGAGATTATAGCTTTTTGTGGTAGCCCCGAAAGGTACATTCCAATTGTTTTTTGCTCAAGTGATTTTTTGTTATTATCGTAAACCTCCAAGGAGTATACTATTTTTGTTAAATCAGCTGAGCTAGTAAAATTAATTTCATTATTTTTTGTAGACCATTCTTTTTTTATGGCAACTTTCGACTTTCCTTTTATTTCTTTGTATTCGTTGAATGTAGTACAATAACTAATTTCTTTTTCTATAATGCTTTGCCACTTAGTATTTCCCTTTGCTTTTAATTTTGCTTCGTTTAATATTTTCAGGGCATCATCAATTTTTAAAAGTCGTCTTTTTGTATCAGCGCTTTGTACATACACATCAAATGGGATTGAATTTTCCTTTTGGTAAGAAAAATTAAGGTCACCTAATGAATAAATCTCATTAAAAATTTTTTCAGCTTTTTTGTATTCAGCTTGAGCTAAATGTATTTTTGCTTTCCAGTAATTAATTATTGGATTATTCTTAAGCTCAGTTGATTTAAGAATATCTTGAGCTAATTTATAATTTTGGTTTTTATGTTCTTTTTTAACTTTTTCTATAGATTTAATAGTATTCTTATCAATTTGAGAAAATGCTATTGAGGTACTAAAAATAATCAAAGCTAAGATGGCTACCCTTTTCATGTGTTTATAATTTGTGTCTATATTTTAAGATATGCTATACATTTTAATCATTGTACTTGTGTATCTTAGTTAAAATCAGTCATGCACTGTTTTATCGCATATAATATTTTGTGCGTTTTATCTAATCCAAAGATATAAAATATTGTGAAATAGCATAGCAAAAAATGTAAACATTAAATTGTAGTTGAATATTACAAAGTTCTAAGTTTCGAGCGCTAAGTTTTAAGTTAAAAAATTTGTGAATGCCTAAATAAGGTTGACCGTTTTTATTCTCATTATAAAACAGATAAATGTGCTGATTGATAGAAGTTTGCGATTTTGTAAAGTAGAAGTAACAATTATAGTATTTGTAAAATGAAAAATTAATTTGTTTCATTATCAAGCTAAATGT
>DAOVUO010000175.1 GCA_030632545.1 Bacteroidales bacterium | reverse complement strand
TGCAATTACAACCATTTTGGGTCTTTTTCCAATGGCATTAGGTTTAAATATCAATTTTAGTACTATGTTAAGCGATTTTGATCCTCATATATATTTTGGTGGTGATAATGCTGCATTCTGGGGGCCAATGGCTTGGACTGTTATATTTGGACTTGCATTTGCTACTTTACTTACACTTTTGGTTGTTCCAGTAATGTATTACATTGGTAACAGAATAAAATTAAAAATAAGTAAATAATAGTTAAGTTAAGTTTTAAGTGCTAAGCTTTAAGTTAAAACATTGAATATCTGACAGTTGTGCTTAATAAATTTATTAACCAACTTCCCGAAAGTTTTAGAACTTTCGGGAAGTTTTTGTTTGCTTTTTAAAGTACTAAAACTTTTTGCAGAAATAAATGCTACTATAATGATGCGAATTAATTATTTGGTAGTTTTTAATAAATACATCGGGGAAACCTGCGCCTTTAAGCATTCGCCTGAATTCCTCACGACCATACCATTTTACAATTAACTGTGTAAGCTGAGTTTCGAGCAATCTGTCGCTTTTGTATAAATCGTAGCGATAAGTACCAAATTGCAGTTGATTCATAAAATCAAAACTTAAAGAGTAGTTTATCACTAATTTCTGATCATCGAGCTCAGCTGAACGTCCTAAATACCAAGTTCCTTCGTTTGTTCTACGAATCTCTGGCCACGGAATATATGTATCTACAATTAGCTGACCACCAGGTTTCAGTGCTTTATAAATTTTCTGCATTGTATGAAAAGCAGTACTATAATCAGCTATTTGCTGAAAACTTCCACCTGAAATAAATATGGTTTGATATTCCTCATCAAAATCCATATCCTCAATGGCTTGATGAAACAGTTTACTATCTAAACCGTTTTTTTCAAGCTTTTCGCTACATACATCAAGCATATCGTGCGAAACATCCATTCCATCAACCTGAATTCCTTCCTTAAGCAATTCTATCAATATGCGTCCAGTTCCACATCCAAGTTCTAAAACTGGTTCACCACTTCGTTTGGCTTCAGCAACATAAAAATCAATATCCTTGTATTCTTCTTGCATCAAATGGTCGTACCACTGAGCAAGAATATCAGTATAATATTTATAATTTTCTTGATATTCCATTTTAATTAATTTACTAAAATGCAGTTAACTCAATTGTTTAAAGCAGTAATTTATCAAAGCTTAAGATTAGCCCAGTCCTTTGGTCGGGTAATTTATAGAGATTGTGAACCCAAATTACCTGTAAACTACATTTGACATTCGTTTAAAGTTTTTGGTTCTACATCGGCATTGCTTCCCCCGATAAAATAGGGGATACATTTATATTAATTCAAATTTTTCAAAGAAGTTTAGTATAAAAAGGGTATTAATTAGCTCAATGTTTCCCCGATGTTAGAGGCAGGCAGTTAAGTATTTGTAAAATACTGGACAGTAGTTCTTTGTAAAAAATAAATGCATTAAACATAACTGCTAGCATTCACACATTTTAACTTAAAACTTTGCACTCGAAACTTAAAACTTAAAGTATTCTAGCTTAAACTAAATATAAATATCTCTCCCTCTGCTTCTTATTGTTACAGCAATTTCGCCTACAATTTGTTCTTTAAATAAACTATGAAGAGATTCTCTTACTGGACGTGAATTTGTATGTACTGGACAAAGTTCCTTTTTATCCTCACCTTGCTCACAAACTTTTAATCCAAAAACACATTCGGTAAACATATCAAGGCCATCAATTATTTCAACAATATCCAAAAAAGATATTGTCATTGGGTCTTTTCCCATTCCAAAACCACCATGTGGCCCTTTAGTAGAGGATAATATTTTATGCTTAGATAAATTCTGTAATATTTTTGCTAAAAAAGGTGCAGGAATACTTAAATCTTTAGAAATCTTCTTTATTCCAATTTTTTTATCTTTCTGCTCCTTTACTGCTAAATATAAAACTGAGCGAAGTGCGTATTTTGCTGTATTTGAAATCATATTAAAATAAATTTAAAGGTATTTTTTCAGTACGACGAACATGACGTCCGCCCTCAAAATCAGTATTTAAAAACATATCAACAATTGCATTGGCTTCGTCGTTGGAAATAAATCGTGCTGGCAAACTACATATATTTGCATCATTATGAGAACGAGCCAAACGTGCAATTTCAACATTCCAGCACAGGCCTGCTCTAATTTTTTGATGCTTATTTACTGTCATATTTATGCCATTTCCACTACCACACAATGATACTCCAAAATCTACAACACCATTTTCAACTGCTTCTGCCATTGGATGAGCAAAGTCTGGGTAATCAACAGAAGCTTCGGTGTGTGCACCAAAATCCACAACATTATAATCCAGCTTGCTTAAATGCTCAATTAAACTCAATTTAGTCATATATCCCGCATGATCACATGCTATTCCTATTCTCATAATTTTTTGTATCAATTCTATTACTTTTTAGATATTTATGCTATACTTTTAGAAAATAATGCAAAATACTTAATAATCATAAACTATTTCAAATATATATATGAAAACTATTACATAACTATCATGCTACAAAAGTAATAAAAGAATTTAATAGATTGAATTCTTTTTTATACTTACTAAGCATAGTTTTAGACTTAAACTACTGTTTAACAATAACTTAGTGTGTGTTAATAACCCGAATTTTAGATACACACAGATTATTAAGCAACTAGAAAATAAACTAACTATTAAGTATTTTACTATATGTACATTCTGTTTTTGTTAATAACTGTTCAAAAAGTCGGTATTAACTGTTGATATTTTAATGAACTAAAAATGATAAAAAAATTTGCTCTCTATGAAAAAACGTATATACAAACACTTATTTGAATTATGCAATAGGGAAGGGCACTTTTTAATTAATTTTTATAACTGAATTATTAGATAATTATCAACAGGCATAAGGAAATAAATTTCTTTTTACTTAACTTATCAACCGTGTTAATAAAAAATAGTTTCTGATTAAAAATTAGTATTTTAGATGAAACATGCCTGTTAAAAACTCGTAGAATAAATTGATGATAAAAAATAAAAACTATTTTCGCATAGTTTTTCAACAAAGCTAACAGGACATATACATCATCATATATAATATATATATTTTTTAAAAAAAGAATAATAATAATGATAAAGGATAGGATAAAGGAAATTGGATTTATTGACGAAGCCATAAATTCGGATATTGATATATTGGCTGAAATAAATCGAATGAAAAAAGAAAAAAATGCTGTGATTTTGGGGCATTATTATATCGAGTCGGATTTGCAAGATATTGCTGATTTTGTTGGTGATAGTCTTGCTCTTGCTCAAGAAGCTGCTAAAACTGATGCCGATATTATTGTGTTTTTGGGTGTACATTTTATGGCCGAGACAGCAAAAATTCTTTCGCCAAATAAAAAAGTGCTTCTACCTGATTTGAATGCTGGATGTAGTCTAGCTGATTCGGCACCAACGGATAAATTTGCTGATTTTGTAAATGCCCATCCAGATCATTTAGTAATCTCTTATGTGAATACAACGGCTGAAATAAAGGCACTAACAGATATTATTTGTACTTCATCTAATGCGGTTCAGATTGTTGAGAGTTTGCCTAAAGAACAAAAAATTATATTTGGCCCCGATAAAAATTTGGGGAATTATATTGAATCTGTAACTGGACGAAAGATGCTTATTTGGGATGGTGCTTGTCATGTTCACCAGCAATTTGATGTGAATGAAATTGTACGATTGAAAAAGGAGCATCCAAAAGCTAAAGTCTTAGCTCATCCCGAATGTAATGCTACTGTTCTTGTTTTAGCCGATTATATTGGTGCTACAAGTGGTATTCTTAAATTTAGTAATATTGATGATTGTGATGAGTTTATTGTTGCAACTGAGAGTGGAATACTTCATCAAATGAAAAAGTTAAGTCCTGATAAGACTTTTATTCCAGCACCACCAGAAAAGATTAATGATATTTCGTGTGCATGTAATGATTGTATTTACATGAAAATGAATACAGTAAAAAAATTGTACAATACATTGAAATATGAGTTGCCAGCTATTGAGCTTAGCGACGATTTACAAAAAAGTGCATATGCCTCGATTAAGCGTATGCTTGATATTTCTGAAGAATTAGGATTATAGATATTTAATTATGAAAATTGAATTAAAGAGTTTTAAGGTTGATAATGAATTATTTTATAGCCAAGCTATGGATATTCGGACTGTTGTTTTTGTGGATGAGCAAAAAGTGGATGAATTTTTAGAGTTTGATGGTTATGATAAATATTCTACACATTATTTGATTTTTGAGGACGGTATACCTAGTGCTACTGCACGTTGGCGTTCAACCAAGGAGGGTATTAAGCTTGAGCGCTTCGCAGTTTTGCAAGGATGCAGAGGAAGAGGCTATGGTCAATTGCTTTTGCAGCAAGTTTTAAAGGATATTTTACCAACTCCTAAGCTTGTATATTTGCATGCGCAATCTACAGCAGTTAGTTTTTATTGTCGATTTGGTTTTGATATAATTGGTAAAATGTTTCTTGAGGCCGATATTCAGCATTTTATGATGATTTATAAACGAAATATAGCCTAAATTTTGTTTCAAATTTTAAAGAAATTAGTTAAGCAAACAGCTATTTATGGTGTAAGTACGATAGTTGTAAGAATGCTAAATTATCTGTTAGTTCCTTTTTATACGAGAATTTTTTTACCAGAGGAGTATGGGGTTATTACAGAACTTTATGCTTACATGGGCTTTTTACTCATTTTGCTGACTTATGGACTAGAAACAGGATATTTTCGTCATACGAACATAGTTAAGGACGAGAAAAGCTTATTTTCTAGCTTATTGTTTGTTTTAGGTATAAGCTCTATTAGTTTTGTTATTATTTCTAGTGTTTTTAGTCACCAAATTGCTAGTTTTATTGATTATCAAGGTCACAGTGAGTATATTTTATACCTATGCATTATTATTGCTTTAGATGCATTTACTGCACTTCCTTTTGCGCGCTTAAGATATTTAGATAAATCCATTTATTTTGTCCTAGCAAAATTGTTTAGTGTTTTGCTAAATATTTCATTGATTTTATTTTTCTATTTATTAGTTCCGTATTTGATTAAATTTGATGATTATGCTTATTTATCAGATATTTTTACTGACTTGGAGACGGTAAAATATGTATTTATTAGCAATGTGGTAACAAGTGCTTTTAGTTTTGTTATTCTTATTCCACAATTACGAATTTTTACATTTAGACTTGATTATAAACTTCTTAAAAAGGTTATGTCTTATAGTTTTCCTCTATTATTGGTTGGATTTACCGGTATTGGAATAGAGTCTTTGGATAAAATTTTGTTAAAGCATTTTATCAGTGTTCCTTCTCACATTGTTGATTCATCTCGCTTTGTAATGGCTCAAATTGGAATTTATGGTGCAAATTTTAAGTTGGCAGTATTTATGTCTTTATTTATTCAAGCCTATCGTTTTGCTTCTGAACCATTATTTTTTGCTCAAGCTAAAGAAGGAAATGCCAAGCTTGTTTATGCTGCAATGATGAAGTATTTCGTTATTTTTGGATTGTTTATTTTCCTCGGTATTATGCTTTATCTCGACATAGTTAAGATTTTTATTAGTGAAACTTATTTCGAAGGACTTTTTATTGTTCCTATATTGTTAATTGCTAAATTATTTTTTGGTATAGTTTTTAGTTTATCTATTTGGTATAAAGTGACTAATCTCACAAAATTCGGAATCATTATTAGTAGTAGCGGATTGTTAGTTAGTCTAATTATAAACCTTATATTTATTCCTTACTATTCGTATGAAGCTTCTTCTTGGGCGGCATTATTTGCATATCTTACTATGGCTGTTGTTTCCTATTTTTTAAGTAGAAAATTTTATAAAATCAGTTATGATTTTAAATCTATTGGTTTTTATTTTCTCTCTGCTTTGAGTATCTTTATGCTTTATTATTTTTCTAAAAAATATTTTATTAGTTTTTGGTATGTTTATAGTACAGTTATGTTTGCTTTGTTTGCCGCAATAGTGGTGTATAAGGAAAATTTAGTAGTGATTATTCGAAATAGATTTTTAAAATAAATTTTGTATTGTATGAAAGTAAAGATTGTTAATAAATCAAGGCACGATTTGCCAAGATATGCTACAAAAGCTT
>DAOVUO010000044.1 GCA_030632545.1 Bacteroidales bacterium | reverse complement strand
GAAAGTTGAATGCCAAAACTTTTTCTAATATGCTCTAATCCAAATTCATTTAGTAAGGATTCCAATCGATCTTTTTGTTCTTCCTTACTCAAATCAGACATTTCTAATACTGCCTTAATATTATCTTCAACACTTAGTTTTCGAAAAACTGAAGCCTCTTGAGGTAAATACCCAATACCAAGCTGCGCCCTTTTATACATTGGCAAACTAGTAATATCCTGACTATCCAGAAAAACTTTTCCTTCATTAGGCTTTATCAAACCAACAATCATATAAAATGTAGTTGTTTTTCCAGCACCATTTGGCCCCAGCAAACCTACAATTTCACCTTGCTTTACTTCAATCGACACACCTTTAACTACAGTTCTTTTTCCATAGGCCTTAACAACATTGTCGGTATATAATTTCATATCTGTAATATTTGTATTTTAGCTTAAAAAATCAACAATTAGATATTTCAAGCAAATTTCCTTTAATAAAATAAGTTCTGCAAAAATATAAAAATTCTAAACTAATTCAGCCTCTCTTTTTTTAGTTATTTTTTTTGACAAATAAATTCCTACTTCGTATAAAATAATTAGTGGAAAGGTTACAAGTATTTGGCTAAACACATCGGGTGGTGTAATAATAGCCGACAAAATTAAAATAGTTACTAAAGAATGTCTTCTGTAAACTTTTAATATTTCAGGAGTAACTAATCCTGCACGAGACAGAAACACAATAATTATTGGTAACTCAAAAATAATTCCACTTGCTAAAACAACAGACGTAAATGTAGATATATACGAATTCAAATTAATTTGATTAAGAACCTCACTACTAACATTATAAGAACCTAGAAAATGGACAGATAATGGTGTAATAAGATAATATCCAAACAAAACACCAAGTGTAAATAACAATGAAGAAAAAAATACTGCCCCTCTAGTGTGACGTTTCTCTTTATTTTTTAAAGCTGGCATCACAAATCGCCAGATTTCCCAAAAAACATAAGGAAAAGCAACAACAAAGCCAACAATAAGAGAAACCATTATATGCGTGGAAAACTGGCCAGCCATTTTAATATTTATTATCTGAAATGGCTTAGAATTAATACAAAGTGATTCCACATTAACGAAATGTCCTAGTTCACAGAACTTTGCATTTGTAAAAAAGTCAGCTCGCTTTGGAGCTAAAATCACTGTATCAAATACAAAATCTCGAAAAATAAAAGCAATTATAGCAAATAAAAGTATCGCTAAAAAAGAGCGAACTAGATGCCACCTAAGAACCTCAATATGAGCCAAAAAGGACATTTCTTCCTCATTTCCTCTATTTTTTTTCACCATAAGTAGTACTTTATTTTATTTTTTTATTTATTTTTAGCTTACAAATATAAAAATATTGATGTTTCATAATGAAAATACTTTCATTGTTTTTGCTTTTTTTAACGTACAATATTTAAGAAAGAATTATATTTGTTGACATTACAGCTAAAATTAAAGTCTGAGGTGATAATATGATGAATTTGGAACAGCCTTTAGAAAAGTATTTAAAGAAGTATTTTGGGTTCGATAGATTTAAAGGACTACAAAAAGAAATTATAGAAAATGTATTATCAGGCAACGATAGCTTTGTCCTTATGCCTACAGGAGGAGGCAAATCGCTTACCTATCAACTACCTGCTATATTAATGGAAGGTACGGCGATTATAATATCGCCACTAATTGCATTAATGAAAAATCAAGTAGATTCTATACGTGGATATAGTCAGAACGATGAAATTGCATTTTTCCTAAACTCCTCTCTTTCTAAGGGGCAAATTAATGAGGTTAAACAAAATATTATAGCAGGAAAAGCTAAAATGCTATACGTGGCTCCAGAATCACTTACAAAACAGGATAATATAGATTTTCTGAAAAACATAAAAATCTCCTTTTATGCTGTTGACGAAGCCCACTGTATTTCTGAATGGGGACATGACTTTAGGCCTGAATACAGGAAAATCAGGGCGATGGTAGAGGAAATTAGCCGTGAGCCAATCATAGCTCTTACAGCCACAGCTACGCCTAAAGTCCAAAATGATATTCAGAAAAATTTGGGAATACTTGATTCAATAGTATTTAAAGCTTCATTTTTTCGATCAAATTTATATTATGAGGTTAGACCTAAAATTGATACCGAAAGACAAATAATTAAGTTTATTGTTGCCAATAAAAATAAATCGGGTATTATATATTGCTTGAGTCGTAAAAAAGTTGAGGAATTATCAGAAACTTTAGTTGTTAATGGAATAAAAGCATTACCATATCATGCAGGAATGGATGCCGCTACAAGGGCTGGCAATCAAGATAAATTTCTAATGGAAGAAGCAGATGTTATTGTTGCAACAATTGCATTTGGAATGGGAATAGACAAACCAGATGTTCGCTTTGTGATACATTACGATATTCCTAAAAGTCTTGAAGGTTATTATCAAGAAACTGGCAGAGGTGGTAGAGATGGCGGCGAAGGAAAATGTATTGCTTTTTACAGCTATAAGGACATACAAAAGCTTGAAAAATTCATGCAAAATAAGCCTGTTGCTGAACAGGAAATTGGCAGACAACTTCTGTTAGAAACAGTTGCTTATGCAGAGACAAGCTTATGCAGACCAAGGATTTTACTTAATTATTTTGGTGAAGAGCTTAAAAAAGATTGTGGAAATTGTGATAATTGCCTTCATCCTAAAAAACAATTTGAAGGAAAAGAATATGTTCAACTAGTTATTGAAGCTGTAATTGAAGTTAAAGAACTATTTAAAGCAGAACACATTTCGACTATTTTAGCTGGAAAAACTAATGCAACCATAAAATCCTATAAACACACCAAACTTGACGTTTTTGGTAAAGGGTATGAAAAGGATATCAAGTTTTGGAATATGGTATTACGTCACACACTCATAGCAAAACTACTATCAAAAGATATTGAAAATTACGGTATTTTAAAACTAACTAAAAAAGGAAAAGCTTTTTTTGAGAAACCTCAAACATTTTTATTAACTAAAGATCACAATTTTGATGAAGATCAAGAATCTCAATCAATACCACAAGGCGGATCTGCTGGTTCTTCTGACCCACAGCTATTTGCTATGCTAAGAGAATTGCGAAAACAAATATCTAAAAAGAAAAATCTTCCTCCATTTGTAATTTTTCAAGATATTTCTCTTGAAGATATGTCAACACAATATCCAATTTCTATTGAAGAAATGCAAAATATTACAGGAGTTGGACAAGGTAAAGCACGCAAATTTGGGAAGGATTTTGTGGAACTTATAAAACTGTACGTTGAGGAGAATGAAATTGAACGAGCTCAAGACCTAATAGTTAAATCTGTAGTCAAAAAATCAGGTATGAAAGTTTATATTATTCATAGTATAGACAGAAAAATTGCACTTACAGACATTACAGATGCTAAAGGACTTGAAATGAAAAACTTACTAACAGAAGTTGAAGCAATTGTAAATTCAGGCACTAAACTTAATATTGATTATTATATTGATCAAGTAATGGATGCAGACCACCAAAATGAAGTATTTGAATATTTTAGAGAATCTAATAATGATAGCCTGCAAGAAGCATTAGACGAATTGGGAGAAGATGAATATACTGAAGAAGACATTAGACTTTTGAGAATAAAATTCATTTCTGAAATGGGACACTAGTAAACAACAATGGTTCGGTAAGATTTACTAAATTTACTGTTTCAAAACCGTATTCCGCTAGTTATGAACAACATAGTAGATAAAATGGAATTTAGTAAATCTATGGATTTCAGTAGTTTATAAAAATTTAACGAAGTATTAAAACAAAAAACATGTATTTAATTATTCTTGATTATATTTAATACGTTAAGTTTTAAGTGCCAAGTCTTAAGTTAAAATACTGAATACCTAACAGTTATGTTTAATGAATTTATTTTTTGCAAATAATTATCAAAAATAGTACGTAATAAATCTAAAATATGGACACAAGTTTAAAAAACACGAAACTAGTAAAATCAATACGTGCAACTAATAGTCCCAACGATAATTCTGGGTTTTCATATATATCTAAAGAAGAATTTTATAATGAAACTGGTACTTTAATTGAAGAGACTTCATTTTATTCAAATGGGGAAATTGAAAACAAAGATATTTTGACATACCTCAATGGGAATCTTGTTGAACAAAAAAACTACATAGACAATAATGAACTTACGGAACAGAAAAACTTTTTTTATGATGAAAATAGCAAGCTTAATCGTGAAGAAATTCTTTTTCTTGATGGAAGTAAAACAGTAAAAAATTACAAACGACAAACAGCTTATCTTGAAATAGAAAGTATTGATTCTGAAGAAGGACTAGAAAGTATAGAAAAAATTAAAATTGATGAAAAAAACAGAATCTTAGTTAAAGAAGTTTTTGATGAAAAAAATATTCTTATTGAAAAAACAGAAAATACTTTTGAGGGAGAAAAACTAATTTTAAGCAAACATTTTTCAAAGGAAAATGACAGCCATATTGAAAAATTAGATTACAAAAATGATAACCTAAAAACACGTAGCATTTTTACTGAAAATGGGAAATTAGTTCAATCTGTAAAGTTTTTTTATGATGATAAAAATCGCTTAATAAATTATGTTTATAGCAATGGTTACAGAATTGAAACCGAATATAATGATGATAATAATAGTAAAAAAGAAAAGCACCTTCAATCAAATGGAATTATAGATTTTCAAAAGGAAATTTTTTACGATTCTAATGAAAATATAATAAAAGAAGTAGATTTTGAACAAACAGTAGTTTTTGAATACACCTTTTTTGACTAAAGTTGATTTAGGTGATTCTGAAAAAGTTCATTAGGAATTAATTTATTGGGGTCATCGGTAAATTTATCCTTTATTCCAAGTACATAATACATATCTATCCGACCTCTATTTTTTATTTCTATTTTACCCCTATACTTAAAATCAAAAAAATCTTTAATTTGTTCATAAGTCTCACCAGAAATATTAACCATTCCAACATCGCAAGCAGACTCCATTCTTTTTGCAATATTTACTGAATCACCCCAAATATCATAAGCAAATTTTATTTTACCAACAACCCCAGCAGTAACTGGCCCTGTATGGATTCCAACACGCAAATTCCAAAATGGCAAAACATGATATTGCTTTGAAAAAGGCACTTTTTTCATAAAATCCTGAATCTTCAAACCTGCTAAAACCACATCATAAGGATTACTTCTATTGCGAAGCGGAATACCACCCGCACACATATAAGCATCGCCAATTGTTTTAATTTTTTCAATAAAATGACCAAGTATCAAATCATCAAAAATTGCAAAATAAGTATGTAAAGCAGCTACTATCTGCTCAGGCGAAAGTTTACCGCACGCTTTAGTAAAACCCTGAAAATCAGTGAACATAACTGTCACCAATTTATAATTTCTTGGTCGGGCATACCCACTATCTTTTAACTGAGTAGCAACATGATAAGGTAAAATGTTCAACAATAGTTTTTCAGTATTCTGCTTTTCTTTTTCAATAGCTTCTTTTTGTTTTAAAATTTCACTTTGCTGTTTCTTAAATAACAAATTAGCCTTTTCAAGATGTCTATTAAGCTTTAGCATTTCATCATTCCTAGCTTTCAGCTTTTCATCAATTTCCTTCAGTCTCGAAATATCAGTTTCAATCACCACGTACTTACTCGAACTTTTTTTATCATTAATAATATTTATAGTTCCTTGAACCCACTTTTTTTGACCATTTTTGTGCTCAATAGGTGAAATGTATTCCGCTTTTTTTTGTACATCGTCAGAATCATCATATTTAAAACTGTCTGGAATACTTGTTCTGATAGCAAAAAAATTAGAGCCAAATTTATTTACAAAATCGTTAAATTCATAACCGCACAAACCAACAAAACCCTTATTTACCCAATTAATATCTCCCTCCTCATCAAGAATCACAATAGAATTTGAGCTCTGGTTTGTCGCTATTTCAAGATTATATAACTCTTCAATCTTCCTGTCTACTACACGTTTTTTATCCTGTAACAACCTTAATTTTGTATGAGTTTTAAGAGCAGAATCTACACGAGCAATGAGCTCGCCTGGATCAACAGGAATTTTAATATAATCAATAGCACCAGCATCCATCGCTTCTTCTAAATTAAGTTTTGAATCAAAACTAGTTTCAATTATAACAGGTATTTCGCTAGTTTGATGATGCTTACTAAGTATTCTTATGGCTTCAATCCCCGACATTTTGGGCATAGACCAGTTCATAATAATTAAATCGGGCTTATAAATTTTAGCTGAATGTATAGCTTGACGACCATCTTGAGCAGAAAATAAACGGTAGCCATTATTCGAAGTACGTAAAATAGTTAGAATAATGGCTAAATTCATTTTGTTATCGTCGGCCACAAGTATCTTATAATTCATCAATTTGGTGATTGAGTAGATAAAGATATAAAAGAAATTCTACAATAAAAAGCAATACATATTTTGGCATACATATTTTACTCATAATTTCATTTTTTTATGTACAATAATTGCCACCATTAACGAAACAAACGTAACGACACTCACAGAACTTGCAGATTTTAAAATAGCTGCAACAATTGGCGACAAAATACTCCTAACTGCAAAATCTAAACCAACTATATTATAAATAAATGAAAGCAAAAAACGTATCTGTACATTTTAACTGATGATTTACTAAAATTTAAAAAATAGTTTAAGCCCATTTGCACTTAAAATGTCATCCCACGAAAGCAAAAAACTATGCACATCATCAGCAATTATAATTCCAGCATGACTTTCTTGTAAAGCAACTCCATTATTTAGTCTTCTATCTTTAACAATAGGTCTCCAGTGTTTGGGGAACTATTATTTAATACAAAAAGGGAAACTTAAAATTACAGTTTCCCCTTTAAAATTTGAATTAATACATTCAATTAGTTAATGTCAATACTTCTTTTAGGCTTAATTACAGCTTCGCTCTTTTTAGCTATTTCTACATATAAAACTCCATTTACATAATTCGCAGTAACACCATCTATATCAGCAGTATCAGGCAAAGTAAAAGAACGCCTAAAATTAGAATAATAAAATTCTCTTTTAGTATATTCACTTTCCTTTACGTCTTCAGCTTCTTTTTTCTCTGTGAAAATACTAAGTACATTATTTTCCAAATCAATATTAAAGTCGTCCTTTGTAACTCCAGGTGCAGCTAATTCTATTTTGTACTTATTACTTAATTCGGAAATATTTACCGATGGAACTGTTGCAAGCTGATTACCATTAGATAAATCAGCATAATCTCCAGAGAAAAAATCATCAAATAAATTGCTAATTGATGGCCAGTCGTTGTAATTTCTTCTAATTAATGTCATTTTTTAGTCCTCCTAAATTTAATTGTTTAAAATCAGTCTCGCTAAAAAAAGGTCAATATTTATGCCGTTGCAATTTCTAAGACAAAAATCTAAAAAATACCGACAATTTGTCATTAAAAATGCATGAAATAAAAACAGCAATTGACACTCAACTTGTTTCAAGTGTCATTTTTACAGTTTAATAATTCTATAGATATATTCTTTATCTATATTCTCATTTCTAATTCTTAAAAAATACATTCCAGGACGCATATTTGAAAAAAGGATTGAACCATAATTATTATTCCTTAGCTCCATCTCTTTTATCAAAACCCCATTCAGGGTATAAAGCTTTAAAAAATAAACAGACTTCGAATCAAAGCCACTCATATTCAGTTCATTTACAACAGGATTAGGATATATTTTAATGTCTAAAATTGGAAAAACAGGAATATCAGGCTCGTATTGAGTATTTAAAACAAAATTATCAACTGCAAAATTATTATTATTATCGCTCGCCCTTATAGTAATAGCTGTCTGGCCTTTAGTTAATGATGATAATTGTATTTCATTTACAGAAACGCTTATAATATCACAGATATCAGAGTCCTCAATAAAAATTTCGTATTCCATTGCTCTCCCAGATGTATGATAAAAAAAACTATCCAAATGCAATTCTAATACAGTATCCGTATAATTTATTAGAATATCAGGAATTGAATTATACAAAATGGGCTTAAAAACTCTTTTATCAGCATTTAACTCAAAATCCCAAATACCTCTACCAAAAGTAGAAAATCTAGCAGTGTTTAAACTTTCAATAAACTCAACAGACCAGTAAGTTACGTCGGGAGCAATGCTGTCTGATATCTTATACCAATTAAACTCTTTGAATGAAAACGCAAAAGCTCCAATTTCTGTTGCTGCAAACAATAAACTATCATTATTACTCAGTGCTAATCCTCCTGCCAGAGTTGTAGGCAAATCATTGCCTAAAGGAACAAAATTTTTCGCTTGATCATAAGACACATAAACCGAATAAAGTCCATCCTCATAGGCACTTCCTGACACAAAAAGCAAACTATCGTTTTGAGATGAACAAAGAATTTGAGAACCATAAAAATACTGAGCATGCGGCCCTGCAAAATTAACTGATTGCTCCCAAGTTTTTCCACCATCGACACTTTTAAAAAAACGCCCAAAATTTGTAATTACAAAACTAATTTCATCATCGAATGGCGAAAACTCTATAGCCGAAATATTTTCACTAAAAGATAAAGCAAAATTAAAATCTTTTTGCTCAGCCACTACTTTGTGACCTTGATATTCTAACTCAAAAATATAAGCTCCAAATGTTTTTGATCCACCACCAAGCCAAACTTTCTCCTCCATTCCAGGATGTTGTGCTATTGGCGGCATCCACAATAACTGGTTCAATGAAAAATTATAACGAACGTCAAGATTATCAGAACAAACTGCAAATCCAGGATACACGGCCCATGTTGTTCTTGCATCACTATTGCTCACTAAATGCCCAAAATCGCCTGCAAGTATTTGCAAAAAACTGTTTTTACTCTTATGCTTTAAACTATCAGTTTTTTGTAAGCCTTGATCTTGACTTCCAAAATAGGCAAATTCGTTTTTAATCTCCCCACTCAAACTTGAATAATACTGACTAATATTCAGTCCTTTAAGCGATAAATTTTGAACATTAATTAAATCAATATCTGATTGAAACACGCCACCATCGGTGGATACAAATAATTGTTCCACATCATTAATAATAAATGACTTGGTTGCAGGGATATCTGCATGAAATTTCTCTTCTGCATTAAAATAATACTCTGTCCAATCACTTACTTTTGTCCACGACAATCCTCCGTTTACACTCTTATATAAATTAATCCCGCCAAAAAACAAATAATCTGGATTTACTAATGACGAACTCAGGCTATTTATCATAAATGGCACATCTGAGACATAAGAACTAAACTCCCAAAAACCAGTAATCCCTTTGGTATAAAAATCAGTTTGCCCATCTGAATAAATAGCCACTGTCAAATTCTCAATAGTATTTTTCACGTAAGCTGTTAGAACTACACCACCAGACCTAATTGGCTGAATACTACCAATTAAGCTGTGTCCACCAAGAGTATCGACAATAGAAATATATGAATCTGATGCCAAATAAAGTTTATCATTTTGCCCATAAAAAATATCATAATAGTAAGCACTGCCTAGCTCAGACCAAATAAGGCTAAAACTATTGCCTTCATCAGAACTTAAATACAAAGCTACGTAATTCTGTCCCTCATTGCTATATTCAGATAAAGCATAAAATTTGGGTTTGACATTATTATCAGACAAAAAGCGCTTCACATAACCACCATT
This sequence comes from Bacteroidales bacterium, assembly GCA_030632545.1. Taxonomy (GTDB): domain Bacteria; phylum Bacteroidota; class Bacteroidia; order Bacteroidales; family DYOH01; genus DYOH01. The sequence goes on along the minus strand of DAOVUO010000044.1, from coordinate 1,085 downwards.
TGTTATTTGCTTCAAGCCCAAAGCTTTTATCCAATGCTTTCCTGTATCTTTACTCGTATAAAAACCATCATAAGACCAAGCCCCCGAACCTGCATATAAAGTTAAACTTGTGTCATTTGATAAAGTTTTAAGATAAATTATGTCTGGAATTCTAAAATGATTATTCAAACATGTCCAATCATCCGTACTATCAATCTGCCTACTCCAAATATGCCCTGCGGCAGAAGCAATATAAAGCTTACTACTAATTGAATCAAAATCAAGCGTATGCACTCGTCCCGATAAATTAGTACTCCCCAATTCGTACCATTGGCCAATATTTTTACTCGTTTTTATTTGTTTCAGTTTATTCTCTTCGTCAATTAAGCGCCAATTTTTTATTTTAGGTGAATGCTTGTGCATCTGCTCATAATAATCTAATCGACCCTTTTCTTTTGGTGATACAGAAAGATATGGAGCAGTATTTTTTGCTTCATTTTCCTCCTTATTGTGACAAGAAATAAGAATTACAGAAAAAAATATAAATAAATAATAAAATTTAGACATTGTTTATTTAGGTGCACTAATTTCCAGTTCACAAAATACTAAAATTTAACTTTTAAAAAGGTGATTCTCATTATTTTTTTGATAATGCTTATGTGTAAGAAGAAAGTAAAGACCAATAATAACAGGAAGAACGATACTAATCAACCAAACAATTAAAAAAACAGTAAAAATTGAAATAGATTCGATATTATACATAGAAAAAACAAAAATTGCTCCTCCGCCTCTAATACTTATATCAAAAAGCTGCATAATGGGTAGTATATTTACAATAAAAAGAACAAATACAACTCCTACTACAACATTTAAAGAAGAAATATTTAGCCCTAATATTTTAAATACGATTAAATATTGTACTAAAAATAAACTATACCTAAAAAATGAAAATAATTGAATCTTAATATAAACGCCAATGCTGAGATTAATCTTAAACTTTTTTTTCTGCTCTTTTAAAAATCCTAATAGTTTATTCCCATAAATTATAAATACAAAGATTCCTATTAAAATTAATACAAATACAAAAAAAAGTATATTCTCATATT
>DAOVUO010000373.1 GCA_030632545.1 Bacteroidales bacterium | reverse complement strand
CCAAGCGAAAACCAAGCAATTGAAATAAATATTCCACGTGACCAATAAGCTAAAAAACGAGCAAAAACCTTCAGTGAAAAAAAACTAATAAGCACTACTGCAATTAGCACATACAACTTAGCAAAAACAAATTGCAAACCTACAATTGTCCCTAAAAGCAAAGGAATAACCAAGCGAACAAATGGTGCTCGCTTTAAAAGATTAAGAAATTTCACTCACAAAAATTAGAAATTATTAGAACATTTCAAAAATTGCTTTTACTACATTATTTGCACCATCAGCTATATGTAAAATACTTGCATCTAGCATATAACAAGGTGTTGTAGCTACTTTATACTTCTCGTCCACAACCACTTCGCCATGGTTAGTTTGCTTATGACGAGCTCCCATCGCTTCAATTGCCTCGGCTGTTCCTTTATCCTGACCTATAGTTAGTTCCACGCCTTCCAGTACTTTTGCAATTATTGCAGGCGAGATACAAAGTGCTCCAATTGGCTTATGTTTAGCAACCATAGACTTTATTACATGCTCAATTTCAGGAATAACGGTTTGCTCTGCGCCTTTGAAAGCAAAATCAGAGAAATTTTTAGCCACACCAAATCCTCCTGGAAAAATAATGGCATCAAAATCATCAGCATTAAACTCCTTAATGTTTTTTATTTTCCCTCTTGCTATACGCGCCGATTCTATTAAAACATTACGTTTTTCGTCCATTTCCTCACCAGTAATATGGTTAATTACATGATGTTGAGGAATATCAGGTGCAAATATTTCATATATTCCACCATTTTTCATAATAGCATAAAGCGTCATAGTAGCTTCATGAATTTCAGCACCGTCAAAAACACCGCTACCAGCAATAATTACAGCAAATTTTTTAGAATCTTTCATGGTCATATTTGTTAAATTCGTTTACTAAAATACTCAAATGATTTGGTAGAATAAAAAAAAGCCTGCTAAATTTTTAAATTTAACAGGCTTGGAAATAATATAACTACTTGTATCCTTTTAAACAGTCATTATGTCTTTTTCTTTTTCCTCAAGAATTTTATCCGTCTTTTCAGAAAATTCATTTGTACACTTTTGGATTTTATCCTCTACTCGTTTTGCCATATCTTCAGATAAACCATCTTTTTGAAGTGCCTTAATATCATTATTTGCATCTTTTCTGACACTTCTAATACCTACTTTTGCAGATTCACCTTCATTTTTCACTATTTTCACAAGATCTTTACGTCGCTCTTCGGTTAAAGGCGGAACATTAATACGTACTATTTCACCATTATTTTGAGGATTAAAACCTAAATTTGCTTGCTGTATAGCCCTTTCTATAGGGCCAATCATTGTTTTTTCCCATGGCTGAATTGCTATTGTTCGAGCATCAGGTACTCCAATATTTGCCACTTGACTTAATGGAGTTTCAGATCCATAATAATCTACCATTACCCCATCGAGTATATGTATATTTGCTCTACCCGCACGTATTGCCGCTAATTCTTTTTCTAAGTGAACAATGGTTTTTTCCATTCTTTCCCTTGCGTCTTCTAATAATATTTCAAGTTCTTCGTTCATAATTCATGGATTTTGCAATACACAAATATAGGAAAAATTAAGAATATTCTATAAATAATTCGGTTCTATGTATATCTTGACATCAAATACGAATGGATTTGTGTAATTTTGTGTCTCAATTCTTAATACTTCCCCGATGTTCGGGGCAGGCAGTTAAGTTTTAAGTTAAAATGCGTGAATGCCTAAATTATATCGGTGACTTGTGTGCTTAATATCCTACCATTTTGTTTCATCGTATTCAATTAGATACGTTGATATTTCAATAGTTTTGTCTTTAATTTTTATTATTTCATTTTCTTCTTTTATAGTTTCAGGGTAATTTGCTTCTTTAGGACAGAAAACAAGATAAATACCTCGTTTTAATCCTAAACTATCACAATAATATGCTAATTGATTTTTCCCTGTTAAAAATTGATTTTCATAATAGTATATTTTTGTTTCTATTAGATATTCGTTTGATTTTACATTAATAATTAAATCACTCTTACCTAATCCTGTATCAGCTTCACGATAACTTTTCCCACTAACAACTTGCAAAAATGCTTGGATGTATGTTTCAAAACTGTAAATCAAAGCACTTTCTTTTATTGATTTATATTTTCCGTTTTTATCTTTTTCTCTAAAAGCGTTAAACCCACGCCTTTTAACATATTCTTTATAAGTTTTAATTAAATTATCTAATTTCAAAACTCCTTGATCGTTTAAAAGTTCTTTGACTATAAAATTTCGCATTAATGAAGCTTTTTCTCCATTTGTATATGGGTAGAATGCATCATATAAACTTTTTTTATAGAATGGAACCCAAAATGTTACATAGCCATCATTATCTTTTTTGATCAATCCATTTGTGTGTAATAATTTAATACTTGGTCGGTTAATTTTAAATGGTATTTTTTCTTCGGTAAATAACAGACGTTCTACGAATTCTCTTTCTTCTGTCGCTTTATTAAGAATATTTGAGAAGTTTTTATCAATTGTTTCAGTCAAATACCAATCTTCCACTTTTAAATAATCGTTATAGTTTATTTCTTCTTTTTTGGGATTATTACTAACTAATTTTAGTGCAAAACCGTTAACAAGTCCTAGTTGATTAGCTGTGATCTCAGATATTTTTTGTTTTACTTTTATCTCAAATAATTGACCTGTTTCATTTTCGTGTTGCTCTAAAAGTTCAAAAACTTCTTCATTTGAAAAATAAGGAACATTCAAATTATCAGCAATATTAAAAGGACTTGCGTTATCTTTGACTATACCAATTACATTTGAAACTCCAACCAAAATGACACTTTTTAAACAGTGTTTTTCCCTTGAATGATAAGCATTTCTTATTGAGTGAAGAAATGTTCCAAAATACTTTTTGTTTATTCCTTCTACTTCATCAATAATTAAAATACATTTTCCATCTTTTTGAGTTTGTATTTGCTCAAAAAAATCTGGAATTGTATCAAAATCGTATTTAGCATTCCAAAATTCATTTACATTACGCTTAAAACTCTTGATGAAAGTTTCAATTTTTTCATCTTTATAATTTTCAAAATTTATATGAGCAACTTTATAGTCTTGTCTTTCTAATTCTTTTGCAAGTTGTCTGAAATAAGTGCTTTTCCCGGTTTGACGAGGTGCCCAAATTGTAAAATATCTTTCGTCTTTAACTAATTCAACTCCTTTATCTATAAGTTCAACTCGCTCTATTGTATAGTGTTTTTCTATAATATTAGGACCCGATGTGTTGAATTTTCGCATATTATTTTAAATTAATTTTACAAATTTCGCCTTACTCTTTTCGATTTTCAGAACCTCGTCTTACTTTTTTTGTTTAGATTCAGCTTGTTCAGATTTTTTCCTGATTATCATAAAATAAAAACTTTATGGTGGACGAATTCCATTCCATTTTTTTGCCATAACATTGTTTATTACCGTTATATGCAATATCGGGTAGCCTAAGCCCTAATGCCATTAACTTAGCGATTTGCAATTTAAGGATTTTATCTTGATTTTTTACTAATTGAACTACTTATTCTATTTATTCATTTATCCTATGCAATAACAAAATATAGCAAAATCAATTTTACAAAAATTTATACTCATTGTTAAACAAAATTCACGCCAGTGATTCATACAGCACATATATACAGCTTATTACGAATTAT
>DAOVUO010000432.1 GCA_030632545.1 Bacteroidales bacterium | reverse complement strand
TTAGATTCGTAATGAACACTTTCCCGTTTATTTATAACATGAAAAAATAATTCTTCTATATCACTATTTGTACTAAGTTGAAAAATAGTACTTCCTTTGTTCTCCAAAATCTCATCAAAAGTATAGCCATAAAGTCTTACATAAGCATCATTAATCCATTCAATATCCCCCTTATTATCAACTAGCATAATAGCATTATCAGTTTTAGCTGCAACAATTGATAATTTTTCCAATTGATTGTTTGCTTCCACCAAATTGTCGGTAATAGACATAAGTTCCTCACTTTGAGCACTAATTTCCAAATTTTTTGACTCCAATATTTTATTTACTTTTTGCTTTTGCCTATAAATTCTATATACGTACAAGCCTATTATTAAAACAAATAACAAAGCAAATGAGATAATATACATAATAGATTTTTGGAATGCGATATTTAATCCTAACTCTTTTAAAACATTATTTTGATTCAATATTTTGAGTTTTTGTCTTGCAATTTGAGCATTTTGTTGCTCTAGCACCTCTATCCTACTTATTATATCATTTTTTTGCACCTCAATTAATTGCTTTTGCTTATCTATTTCATCCTTTTGCTCTTTTAATTCCTCTAGCTTTTGTGCAATATTTTCGTTAGACAGTATTATTTTATTACTCTGAACTATTTGCAATTCCTGCTGTAATATCAATTTTGCTTTCTGATTATTAATACTTATTTGTTGAATACTTAACTCCTTTTTCTGACGAGAAATTAACTGAAGTTGCCTTTCCATTTGCTTTTGCTGCTGACGAACAAGCTCTCGATCAGTAGCCATTGAACTAGCATTTTGCCTTAATAATCCTGCCAAATCAAGCTCAATTCCATTATGCTCTAATAATCTATCGGTATATTTTAAACCTTGCATCCAAAAATTCATTTTGTTCAATTCAAATCCATAAGCAGAAGAGTTTTGCTTCAAATTTATCATTGTACAATATACACACTTTGATTCGTCGGAAACAACAAGTATCTGTTTTCCAGCAACTTTCAACAAAATATCGTATAGCCGATTATCAATATCCGACGATAATATAAGAATTTCAACATTCTGAATATCAGAAATATTGGAAAAAACAGTAAATTGAATAGATTTTGATTTAATCTTTAAATTATTTATTTTTGATAGAACTGCATTAATATCTACTGGCTCTGAACCATAATATGCAATTCTAATTTTTTGCTTTTCCGCTTCATTTGGCCATTCAATTTCTTCTGCTAACTGTACTACAAATTCAATCTTTGTCAGCAAATTCCTATTCTCTTGCGAAAAACTTTGCAAGACAAATAAAACTAACATAAATATAACAAAAGCAAATTGCTTCATAAAATTGCATCTCGGTTTATAAAATACAAAACCACAAGGTATAAAATTAGCTAAAAATAAAAAACCATATATTCTTAGTATAAAAACCAACAATAAGCAAACAACTAATAAACAGCAACTTAATTAAAACAAATTACATTTTTTTCTAAGCTAAATCTATTGAAGCTCCTTATTTTTTTACATCAATTTTATACTTTCGATTTATAATACCAATTGTGAACCCAAATTACTTGTAAAATTCGTTGATATTCGTTTAAAAATTTTGGTTCTAAATTGACATTGTTTACTTCCGTATTATAATCGGAAATACTGGTAGTTTTGATTTTAATATGATATAAATATTAACTTATGAATATTTTTTTGACTGAAATTTGGAAATTAATAAATGAAATGGGTCCTTACTTACTTTTAGGATTTCTAATTGCTGCAATTCTAAAATTTTATGTTTCAGATGCAAGAATTAAAAAAATTGCAGGAAAAAACAATATTGCATCAGATATTAAACTAAGTTTACTTGGAATACCCTTGCCGCTTTGTTCGTGTGGTGTAATTCCTACCGGAATTTCATTATTTAAAAGCGGAGCTTCAAAATCGGCTACAACATCGTTCTTTATTTCTACACCTCAAACGGGAATTGATAGTATTGCTGTAACATACTCGCTTATTAACTTACCTTTTGCATTACTCAGACCCATTGTGGCATTTTTTACCGCAATATTAGGTGGAATATTTGTTAGACAATTTACTAAAAATGAACAAATTTCTTCTAAAAAATCATGCTCAAAAAATGTACAATCAACTACAGAAAAAGTAAGTTTAAAAAGTGCTTTACGCTATGCATTTATTGATTTTTTTGATGATATTTCAAAGTGGCTAGTAATTGGAATTATGCTAGCAGGACTGATTACAGTGATAATTCCGGATAATTTTTTCGAAAATTACATTGGAAACGATTATTTAGAAATGTTTATAGTTCTTATTGCCTCAATTCCTTTGTATGTATGTGCAACAGGTTCAGTACCAATTGCAGCAGCATTAATGCTAAAAGGACTTTCGCCTGGTGCTGCTTTAGTTCTTTTAATGGCAGGGCCAGCAACCAATATGGCAAGCATCACATTAATAAAAAAGGTATTAGGTAATAACACAATGCTAGCGTACTTGCTTTCAATATCTGTTGGTGCTTTTTTCTTTGGCATTTTAATTAACAACTTCATGCCTGAAAGTTGGTTTTATCTCAAATTTGATAATCAACATCATGTACATTTATTACCACATTGGCTAGAATTTGGAAGCGCAATTGTATTTATTGCCTTACTTATCTCATCATTTTACAGAATTTACTTTAAGAAAATAATTGGAATAGTAACAAAAAATAATGATCAAACACTAAAAACAAATAGCACATTGCAATACCACAATTTAAACAAGATTTCGATGCTTAAGATTAGAGAATTTAAAATTGAAGGGATGACTTGTAATCAGTGCAAAATGGATGTTGAAAAAGAGATAGAACAAATTGAAGGTATTTCAAATGTATCCATAGATTTAAGCAACGGAACTGCATGTATTGAAGGCAATACCTTTTCTATCAACGAAATAGAAACGACAGTTAACAATATGGGATACAAATACTTAGGCGAAAACTTTTGAGCTATTCCGATACACTTTTAGTAATTATTCCAAAAAAATTAGTGCATATAATTGCTAACTAAATATTGAGCATAAATTTCTACTTGTTTTTTATAAAAAACTAGCAAAAAATCATTTATGTCAAATTTATATATATATTTCTGATACTCGCCAAATACATTTGAGCTCG